>DNPI01000053.1:15148-16341 GCA_003501525.1 Planctomycetota bacterium | reverse complement strand
CTCTAGAACAGCCGCAACGTCTTCTGCGAGTATTTCCGTAAAGATGGTTGACCCACTTTCTGAGAGATGGCCGACATCCCAGCGGAATTCTTCATCGTAAAAGGCAGGATATTTCTCTGGGTCGTTGTAGAGCAAGACGGCCTTTCCGAGATCGTCCGCGACACGCTTCTCAAAGGGCTTGTCCCGCCCTTGCCCCGGCATCTGCACAAAGACAATTTCGACGTCGGCCTCTTCTGCGGCATCGATGATGGAGCGTGCGATTTCGAGGTCGTGCCAAGCTTCGACATCCTCTCGACTGTAGACCTCGTCTTCAACCATATGCCTTACGTCTTCTCTGAAATCATCGATGTGGTCAAGGAAGAGTTGTCTCCGGGCGGCCAGATTCGCGTCGTCGGCTTCTAGTGGGATCCACCCATTCGACGCTCCTGCCCTTGCGGACTGATTGGTCCTTAGTCCCAGCAGACCGTCTCCAATCTCATATGCCTGCCCAATATTTAGTGTCCAGCACAGAAAGTGCTGGAGGTGAACGAAAGAATCCCTGTAAGGATTCCTGGCCAACTCCAGATTGTTCTGAATCCCTTGCACGGCGAGAGTTGTTGCTGGCCAATCGTGCCAGTAAACCGTCCGACCTTTGAAGATGTTTTTCTCGATTATGGCCGGGTAAAAAGCACGGTACTCGATTAGTAGGCGTTTGAGATGAGGATTGCCGGCTTTCAGTATTTCGCGACTAAGGAAATGTATTTCGAGCCAGGTTGCGCCTGGGACGCCGAGATTGAAGGATGTTGTGGGCTTGCCATGCTTCGCCATTTCTCGATCAAATAGGTCCGGGATGAATGACCGATAGGTCCTACTTGTTCCGATGGCCACGGTGTCATATTGATTAGCGTTCTCTTGATACCAGGCTGTTTTGACTCCTGAAATCCGTCCGCCGCCCGGAGCCGCGATTGCGTGAAGGATTGCGGACCCCATTCCAAGTCCAAGAAAGAAAAGGAGAGTAAGCCCGGCTCCTCGGAGAGGCGGTGTCATGTAGAGAAAAGGTTAATCCCGGCGTGGTCAAGCAACCAGGAGCTTGATGGCGGCAATGACAAGTATTAGTGCTAAAAGTCGCCGAATTCTTCGTCCGGTTTTGTCCGCAGAGCCCCAATGACTGCCCAACATCCCTCCAAAAATTGCTGCGCAACCCCAGAGTAAAA
>DNPI01000053.1:540-14839 GCA_003501525.1 Planctomycetota bacterium | reverse complement strand
ACCCCAGAGTAAAAATGGTCCAGGGATGCGATATCCCGCAGCGAAATAACCCGCCAGTCCGGCCGCGCTGTTAAGGAAAACGAATGCTGCGGCAACTCCAGCAACTGTGGCGGGTAATCCCCACTTACATAGGAGCAGTAGTGGGGAAAGAAATATTCCTCCTCCGACCCCGATGGCCCCTGAAAGAAAACCAAGCCCTGCGCCGGTAGCCAAGGCTAGCGCAGTAGGGGGAGGGGAGGCGCCTTTGGGCAACCCCGACCAAGGGCGCATCAGATTTGCTGCGGCAACTAGCAGAGCTACTCCGATTAGCAGGAATGCCGTCTTTGACTCTAATCCAATCGTTCCGCCAAGAAATGCAGTGGGTACGGACGCTATGGCAAAAGGAAGGAGCAGGTCCCATGAAAATGCGCCTGATTTGTAAAAACGTGACCACGCAAGGCTTGCGACGAGAAGATTAAGCCCTAGGGCAGTTGGCCTCATCTCCTCCACAGGGAGCCCAGCGAGTGCCATAACGGCTAGATATCCAGAAGCCCCCCCGTGCCCCGCAGATGAATACAGGATTGCGGCGAGAAAAATGCCTATGGCTATTACGGTGTCAAGTTCGCCGAGGGCGATCACTTAATTTGTTCGGGATTTCGGATGAAGAGTAGAAACAGCTTGCGCATGGCCAGAGAATAGTAGGGCAATAGAAATGAGACTTAATATCTTGGAGAAAACATGGGTGCTCAACCCTGTGCGAAGGTGGGCGGCCGAATACTTTGAGGTGCCTAAGCTCCTGAGCCTTGGTGGTTCTCTTCCCGGTGCACGAGTTTTAGACGTCGGATGTGGAGGAGGAATATGGACGCCCCTCATTAAAAGATATTTTCAGGCAGCGCATGTCGATTCGCTTGACTTAGATTCAACCATGTTGCGGAGTGCAAGTTCTCGAGCTGAAGCATCCATAGTGGGGGATGCTTGCAACCTTCCGTTTGCTGATGAACGCTACGACGCTGTTTTTTCTTTGCAGACTCTTCACCATATTGAAGATTGGGAATCTTCGCTTTGTGAGATGAAGCGTGTTTTGCGTCCTGGCGGGAAAATTTATGGACTGGAAACCCTTGCCAATCTCCTTCGCCATCCTTTTTGGGGATCTTGGATGACACACCCGGAAGATAATCGGTTCTCCGAAGAGTCGTTTGTTCTAGGTCTTCGGGGCTCTGGGTTGCAATTAGAAGGGGTGAAACGTTTGGGTAAGTGGTTTTTGTTTTTTGTTGCAACTCGAGTGGCCGATAAAAATTAGCCGTTGAGTAATAGGTTTCCCTGTTGCACTTATTTTCGTGGCGCTAGAATGCCCGGCCTGCGGGCCTTTTAGTTGCCCAGAACGCTTTAAATCCCTACCGAAAAACACCCCCCTATCAGCAGCCTGAAATAGGAGATGAGCGTCTTCGAATTCCCGCAGTGGACGGACCGCATTCGTCCGTGGTTGGGTATTTTGGCTGTAGGAATCCCGGTTTATGTGACCGGGTTATTTCTTTTCGGGGCCTCTCCTTCGACGTTAAATGTTGGCTACGCGCCTGAGCAACCAGTGCCTTTTAGCCATGCTCTTCATGCCGGCGAATTGGGAATGGACTGCAGGTATTGCCATACAACTGTTGAGTCAGCTGCGCATGCTGCGGTTCCTCCTGCCTCAGTCTGCATGAATTGCCACGAGAGGGTTCAGCCCGAAAGTCCGAAGCTACTTCCAGTACGGGAGAGTTGGGCGACTGGGGAGCCTGTGCAGTGGACAAGGGTGCATGACTTACCTGATTTCGTTTATTTCAATCACTCTGCGCATGTTACGTCTGGTGTGAGTTGTGTCGACTGCCATGGTCGGGTTGATCGGATGGAGACAGTTCGCCAGGAGCAGCCGCTCAGCATGGGTTGGTGCCTTGATTGCCATCGAGATCCCGACCCACATATTCGCCCTTTAGACAAAGTTACTGATTTGGACTGGGCACCTGATGAGGGGACGCGGCGCGATACGGGCGAGCGTCTTCGTCAAATCCATGGGATTCAACCCCGCACCGATTGTTCCACTTGTCACCGATGAGCATGAAGACTAGTAAACGCGAGTATTGGCGCAGCCTTGAGCAGCTTTCTGAAACGCCCCAGTTCCAAGAAATGGTCGCCAAGGAATTCCCCTCGGGCCCGGAAGAGGATTGGACCGAATCCTCCCGCCGTCGTTTCCTTCAGCTGATGGGCGCCTCGGCCGCCCTTGGTGCGGCTGGTGCTTGTTCTTGGAAGGAAGAAAAGATTCTTCCCTTTTCTCAGCGCCCGGATGGGTGGATACCTGGAAAAACCAAAGCTTTTGCGACTTCAATGGAGCTTGGCGGAGTTGGGCGCGGGCTTGTTGTGACTTGTTATGACGGTCGCCCAATCAAGGTTGAGGGTAACTCTGAACACCCGGAGAGCCTTGGCGCGACGGATTCCTTTGCTCAGGCCTCAGTGCTTGAGCTTTATGACCCAGATCGAAGCCGTGCTCCTTTCCGCCAGAGTGGCGGGCAGAAAGAGCCCTCATCGTGGGAATCGTTTTCTTCTTGGGTTCGCCCTATCCTCGAGGAGGCCAAGAAGGATGGAGGAAAGGGTTTGGCGATTCTTGCAGAGCCCACATCTTCTCCAAGTATTGGAATTATGAAGGGGCAAGTCGCGGAAATGCTCCCGAGTGCAGTTTGGGTCGAATATGACCCTACCGGTCGCCATGAAGAAGCAATGGGATTGGAATCGTGTGGCATCCTAGGCGGTCGCCCTGTTAGTCAATTTGACAAGGCTTCGGTCATCCTTTGCCTAGACGATGATCCTTTGGCTGATCATCCGGCAGCGTTGCGACATGCTCGTGAATTTGCCTCTGGGCGTAAGCCTGAGAAGGGCATGAATCGTCTCTATTCAGTGGAAACTGATTTCTCCGTGACTGGATCTATGGCTGACCATCGTCTGCCGTTGGAGCCCTCAAGAATCCGGGCTTTTGCTGCAGCCTTAGAGGCGCGCCTTGCGGGTGATGCTGATGCTGGGGCTGGAGCCTTCCCTGATGGTGAGGGCGGAGAGTTTTTGGCGGCGGCCCTGGACGACCTGCGGCAAGCGGGCCCTGGCGCTCTCGTGACAGTTGGCCCGAATCAGCCTCATGAGGTGCATGCCCTTGGTTTCCGTATTAATCACCTTCTCGGCAGCCTAGCTCAAAAGTTTATTCCTTGGCCAAATTCCGAGACAGGTGGGTCAGCGGATGGTTTGGCGGGCCTCGTTGGGCGCATGGGAAAAGGTGATATCAATACTCTCTTTGTTCTAGGTGGCAACCCCGCCTACAACGCTCCGGCTAATTTGGATTTCTCTGCGGCCTCACAGAAGGTGCAGAATCTCGTTCACCTAGGGCTTTACCAAGATGAAACGGCAAGCCTGAGCACCTGGCACCTTCCTAAGGCGCACTTCCTTGAGAGCTGGGGCGATTCGCTTTCTTGGCAAGGGTATTGGAACCTTGCGCAGCCTCTCATTGAGCCTCTTCACGGCGGGCGCTCGGTTTTGGAGTTTTTGTCCTTAGTGTTAGGTGGCAATTCTCGCGATGGTCGCGCGATTGTTCGCAGTGCCTTCCGCCGCGAATTTGGAGCAGTTGATCTCGAAGGTAAATTTAGGAAAGCCCTGCATGATGGATTTGCAACGGTGGCCAAAGCGTTCAGCGTTGGTGTTGTCCCGGAAGCGGTTTCTGCCCCGAGCTCTCGCCCGGTAGGCGAAGGCCTTGAGGTCGTATTTCGTGCTGATCGCACGCTTCATGATGGTCGATTCGCAAATAGTGGTTGGTTGCAGGAGCTTCCCGATCCCCTTACCAAATTAACTTGGGATAACGCGGCTCTCTTGGCTAAATCAGAGGCTGACCGCTTGAGCGTTAACACGGGTGATCTTGTGGAAGTGGCAATCGAGGGGCGCTCTATGGAGCTCCCGATTTACATCATGCCGGGTCATGCGCCTGGTTCGGTGACCATTCCACTGGGTTATGGGCGAAAAGAAGCTGGGCATGTCGCCGGTTGCTGGGAAGATCAAATCGAGCCGGTTGGTTTCGATTCGTACCGTTTGCGAACGTCCTCGGCCTTTACATCAGGGGCGGTGCTTGCTGTGCTCAAGAAAACGGGCAGGACTTATCCGTTGGCTACTACTCAGGACCATCACTTGATTGATGATGTCGGTCTTAAGGGGCGCGCTGATCGTCTTGGTGAGCTTGTTCGCGAAGGCGATATTGCTGAGTGGAAAGAGCATGCCGATTTCGCAAAGCACCGGGTGCATGAGCCCCCGTTGGGTGCCATGTGGGATGAACATGAATACGACGGACACAAGTGGGGGATGTCGATTGACCTTTCGACTTGTTTGGGCTGTAGCACCTGCACGGTAGCTTGCCAGTCTGAAAACAATATCCCAGTTGTCGGAAAGGAGGAGGTCATAAACGGTCGCGAAATGCATTGGATTCGACTAGATCGTTATTTTCAAGGAGATATCGAGTCTCCAGAGGCGGTGCACCAGCCCGTGGCTTGTCAACACTGCGAGCTTGCTCCTTGCGAGCAGGTCTGCCCTGTCGCGGCGACGACACACAGCAGCGAGGGCCTTAACGATATGGTCTATAACCGTTGTATCGGGACGCGGTATTGCGCCAACAATTGCCCCTATAAAGTTCGGCGCTTTAACTTTTTCAATTTCAATAAAGATTTGAAAGAGCCAAAGAATGAAACGCTGAAGTTGGCGAAAAATCCTGAAGTCACCGTGCGTTCTCGTGGGGTGATGGAGAAATGTTCCTTCTGCGTTCAGCGAATTGAAGATGCTCGCGGTACAGCAAAAATTGAAGGTCGCCCTCTTGTCGATGGGGATGTGACACCCGCTTGTGCGCAAGCATGTCCGACTGATTCAATACAGTTTGGTGATTTGAATGACGAGGCAAGCAAGGTTCGCATGGCTCATGATGACCCAAGGTCTTATTTCATGCTCGGTGAGCTAAGCAACAAACCTCGTACAGCGTTTCTTGCTCGCATTCGCAACCCTAATCCAGCTCTAGAGCCAAAGTCGTCTTCAGCGAAGGAGGAAGCGCCCCATGGCTGATGGTGTGGCTGCTGTAGACGACCCTATTCGGAAGCCCCCGCTTGTGCAGGGTGAAAACGATTTCGCGTCGGTTACCGATATTGTTTGTCAGGTCTCGGAAACGCCAAAGCCGCCAAAGGCTTGGTATGTGACTTTTGCTGCTGCCTTAGGTCTCCTGGGTGCTCTTGGTGCTTCTATTGTTTATCTCATCTCGACCGGTGTTGGGGTGTGGGGGAACAACCAACCTGTCGCTTGGGGTTGGCCTATCGTTAATTTTGTTTTTTGGGTGGGCATTGGGCATGCGGGCACACTGATATCCGCAGTACTGTTCCTGTTCCGTCAGACTTGGCGTACGGCAATTAATCGATTCTCAGAGGCGATGACCATCTTTGCGGTTATCTGTGCGGGGATGTTCCCTGCAATTCATGTTGGTCGGATATGGGTCATCTATTGGGTGTTTCCAATTCCCAACCAGATGGAAATGTGGCCTAATTTCCGTAGCCCTCTGTTGTGGGATGTCTTTGCGGTTGGCACCTATTTCACAGTTTCTCTGCTTTTCTGGTACATGGGCATGGTCCCCGACCTCGCTACCCTGCGGGATCGCGCTACCAGTCGTGTTCGTCGGATGATGTACGGGGTCTTTTCATTGGGCTGGACGGGTTCAAACAGGCACTGGCATCGTTACGAAAGGGCGTATCTTTTGCTCGCGGCGTTGGCTACGCCTTTGGTCCTTTCGGTTCACTCAGTTGTCTCGTTTGACTTTGCCGTCTCTCAGCTTCCGGGTTGGCACACCACAATTTTCCCACCATATTTTGTGGCAGGGGCTATTTTCTCCGGATTTGCCATGGTGCTTAGCTTGGCAATTCCCGCGCGCGAGTTGTGGGGCCTTAAGGATTTAATCACTACGCGCCACATTGAGCTAATGTGCAAGGTCATTCTTGCCACCGGCATGATGGTGGGTTACGCCTACTCAACGGAGTTCTTTGTCGCTTGGTATAGCGGAAACCGCTACGAAGGCTTTGCATTTATCAATCGGGCTTTTGGTCCTTATTGGTGGGCCTATACCCTCATGGTGAGCTGCAACGTATTGGTCCCACAAATCTTTTGGTTTAAGAAGATGCGCACAAACATGTGGGTGGTTTTCATTGCTGCAGCTCTTGTAAACGTTGGAATGTGGTTTGAGCGCTTTGTCATTGTGGTGAGTTCACTGAACCGTGATTTTCTCCCCTCCAGTTGGCACTATTTCACGCCTACTGCCATAGACCTTCTCACCTTTCTGGGTAGTTTTGGCCTCTTCCTTACGCTTTTCCTCCTCTTTTGCCGTTACCTGCCCCAGGTAGCGATAGCGGAAATTAAGGGAGTTATGCCGCAGGCGCACGCTGGCCATGGTGGCAGTGCAGCCACCGCCTCTGATTCGCCGAGCGGGCAAGTGCCGCCGGAGGGGGTCAAATGACATCTTCTCGGGTTTATGGAGTTCTGGCTTCATTTACGAGTGTCGAGGGCATTATTGAAGCAGCAAAAGCTGTTAAGGAAGCAGGCTTGACTAAATGGGATTGCCACACCCCCTTCCCTGTCCATGGTTTGGATAAGGCTATGGGGGTGAAAATGACTAAGTTGCCTTGGATAGTTCTAGGGTGTGGTCTGTCAGGCTTGGCTTTGGCGATTTGGCTTCAATGGTGGACAAATGCGGTTGATTACCCCTTTATTATTAGTGGCAAGCCGCTCTGGAGTATTCCGGCTAACGTGCCAATCATGTTTGAGTTGACCGTGCTGTTCAGCGCGCTCTCGACATTTTTCGGCATGTGGATGTTGAATCGTTTGCCTCGCTGGTATCACCCGCTTTTTTCTGTCCCTAGTTTTCGACGAGCAACGTCCGATCGGTTTTTTATTGTGGTTGAAGCGGACGATCCCGCTTATCAGGCCCCGGAAATTAAGGCCCTCTTTGAGGCTCAAGGTGCTGCGACGGTGGAGGTTGTCGAGGAAACTATTACGAATACAGACTGGCCCCCAAAGATTAAATTTGCAGCTTGGGCTGCCGCTGGACTCTTAATGCTGCCGCCAGCTTTTGTTGTGAAGGCGAAATTCTCTACTTCTGAAACACCTCGCTTGCATCTTGTCCCTGATATGGACCATCAGCCGAAATTCAAAGCTCAGGCAGCGAGTAGCCTTTTTGCGGATGGCCGAGCGATGCGCATGCCAATTGACGGCACAGTTGCAAGGGGCGAGCTTGTCGCAAACGAGGCTCTACATACTGGATTTCTTGGAGGTGAATATGTGACGGAATTCCCGCTTCCGGTTGATGAGTTTCTTATGGAAAGGGGGCGGGAGCGCTTCAATATCTACTGCACCGCTTGTCACGGAGTTTCCGGCCTTGGAGATGGCATGGTCAACAAGAGGGCGCAGGAAATTGTTTCACCCCTTTGGGTCCCACCTCTTAGCTTGCACGCTGAAACAGTAATTTCTCAACCCCCCGGCCAGCTCTTCCAAACAATCAGTAAAGGCGTTCGGAATATGCCTGGGTACGCGCAGCAAATACCTGTTCGCGATCGATGGGCAATCGTCTTGTATCTCAAGGCTCTGCAGCGCAGTCAATCGGGTTCTCTAGACGACGTCCCTCTCCAACTTCGTAACACCATTCGCTGAGATGACATCTGTGCATTCAATTCCCACGGGAGCGCTTGAAGGAGTGCATGCCGGGGAGAAATTAAGCGGCTTGGCACGTATTTCGCTGCTAATCGGAATGGCTGGGCTTGCGCTTGGTGCTTGGCTGGGATGGTCTGGTGGGGAAGCCGAGATGCGTCACTTTTGGTTCAGTTACCTTGTAGCTTTTGCCTTCCTGCTCACGATTGGAATGGGGGCATTGTTTTTCACAATGCTGCAGCACGCTGTAGGGGCTTATTGGAGTGTTGTGATTCGCCGCATCGCTGAGCTGACTATGGCCAACTTTCCTCTTTTGGCCCTGCTGTTTTTACCACTCCTCATCCCTTTGTTGGATGGCCACGGGACGCTGTGGCCTTGGGCTGGTCATCACGAAGGTGGCGATCCCGGTCATGCTGCTCTTCTCGCCCACAAAGAACCTTTCCTGAATGTTCCCTTCTTCTTGCTCCGGATTGCTGTCTACTTTGGAGTTTGGATATCTCTTGCTAGGTGGTTCTTGAGACGGTCTCTTGAGCAGGATCTGACATCTAGTCCTACGCCAACGGTGCGCTCTCGCAAGTGGAGCTCCCCTGGCATTATTGTTTTTGCTCTCGCCCTGAGCTTTGGTGCTTTTGATCTTTTGATGTCGCTAAACCCGGCTTGGTTTAGCACGATTTTTGGGGTTTATATTTTTGCCGGTAGTTTCATTGGCAACTGTGCTTGGATGATCCTCTGTGCTCGTTGGCTTCAGAATCGAAACTTGCTGACGAATCAAATTAACGTTGAGCATTACCATGACATGGGGAAATTCCTTTTCGGTTTTGTCTTTTTCTGGGGCTATATAGGCTTTTCTCAATTTATGTTGATTTGGTACGCGAACCTTCCTGAGGAAACTATGTGGTACAAGGATCGGATTACTCCGGCTTGGGAGAGTTGGTCCTGGTTTATGGTGTTTGGGCATTTCGTTATCCCTTTTGCTGGCCTCCTTTCTCGACATGTTAAGCGGAGCCGATTTGGGCTGCTCTTCTTTGCCTGTTATGCCCTCTTCATGCACTGGGTCGATATGTATTGGGTTGTTATGCCTAACATGAACGCTCCCAGCCTCGGTGGCCCAGCTGACGGGGGGAGTAACCCCTTCGGCCTGATGGACGTCGCTGTCACCGTTGGCTTAGTGGGTATATTTGTTTCGTGCTTCGCTCGCCGAGCAGCAAAGCATCCCCTTCTTCCTGTCAAAGATCCGCTCTTGGCAGACTCTTTAGCTTTTGAAAACGCCTGATTAAATGGCCCACGAGCACGACGAGCACGACATCCCTTTCCTGGTTGGAGTGGGAGTGTTTTCGGGTGCGTTTTTTCTTGCTTTTGCTATTGCCATTGTTGGTTTGACCCGCTGGTGGGACTTGGACCAGCGAGAGAGCAAGATTGTGGCTCGCACGGGGCTTGAGGTGCGCACTTTGAAGGCAGATCAGGTCGCAAGTCTGAGGACTTACCGCTTACTGGACAGGGAGACGGGAAGAGTCAGTCTTCCGATAGAGCGAGCGATGGAAATCGTGGTTGAGGAGCATGCGAAGATCGGCGAGGAGGGTTCGCAATGAACGTTCTCTTTTTTTCCACACTGGCATTCTGTCCACTGCAAATCGTGGCAGAAACACCTTCCGATTTGAAAGGGGTTGGCATCGAGCAAAGATTGGGTGCTCAAATCCCTTTGGATATGACACTTCTTGACCATGAGGGAAGCTCGACCCTTCTTAGTGACATATTTTCTCAATCGGTCCCAACAATCCTTTCGTTTAATTACTCAACTTGTCCGCAGCTGTGTAAGTTGCAGTTGGAAGCGACAGCAGATCTTCTCCCTAGGGTGAGTTTGAACGCTGGTAGTGATTATCAATTGGTAACGGTAAGCCTGAATCCTGACGATGTACCCGAAGGTCTCGCGCGAATGCGACATCGGCTACTCGATCGCTCGGGTGTTGGCGCAGGCGCCTGGCATTTTTTGGGAGGGAGCCGTGAGCAAATTTCTCGATTGACGGATGCTGTCGGTTTCGGATTCCGCGAGGTTGAAGGCAAAAGTGATTATGCTCATTCAGCTGCTCTCATCCTTGTTGCGCCTGATGGTCGCGTTTCTCGGTACCTTGGTGGTCTCAATCCAGAGCCGCGAACGTTGCGCTACTCGCTGGTTGAAGCTGGCCAAGGACGCACAGGCTCCATTCTGGATAGAGCTTTCTTGACTTGCTTTTATTACGACGGCGAAGAGGGGAAATACACTCCTGCTGCTATGAACTTTGTGCGCTTTGGAGCGGGCGTGGGGTTGCTTTTTCTTGTGGGTTTTGTGACTCGCCAGTCTCGCTGTCGGCGCCAGGAGGGCAATCCTAACCAATGACACTCCTTTTGCCTGTTTTTGCGGCCTTTCAGTCTCAGTCAGGACAGGAAGGGGGTTTTTGGTTTCCAGTCCAAGCTTCCAACCATGCTGACCGCTATGACTGGGTCTTTTTCTACATCCTTATTGTTTGTGGAATTTTCCTGCTAGGTATTACGGTTTCGGCGACCTGGTTTTTGTTTAAGTACCATCGCTCTCGGGCTCCTGAGCCTGAGCCGTCTCCTAGTCACAGCACGGCGCTCGAAATTGTTTGGAGCGTAATCCCGGCTATTTTTCTTGCCTATATGTTCTGGCTGGGATTCGTTGGGTTCATGGAGCAGCGCACACCTCCGGCGGATGCGTATGAGATACACGCCACCGCTCGGAAGTGGTCCTGGTCTTTTACTTACCCCAATGGTGCCGAATCAGATGAGCTCCATGTTCCCTTAGGTGTCCCGGTGAAGATGATTATGTCTTCGCAAGATGTAATTCATGCTCTTTTTATCCCGGCTTTCCGAGTGAAGCAGGACATAGTTCCCGGGCGTTACTCTGACCTTTGGTTTACTCCCATCATGGAAGGCGAGTTCGAGCTGTACTGTGCCGAATATTGCGGGAAAGACCACTCCACTATGCAAACTTCAGTCTTCGTTGAACCCGAGGGTGTATTCAATGCATGGGTTGAGGAAGCGGCAGATTTTATTTCCAAACTTCCTCCTGCTGAAGCAGGTGAGCGAGTTTTCAAGATGAAAGGGTGTGCTGCTTGCCACTCTATTGACGGTTCTGTTGTTACAGGCCCCAGTTTTAAGGGGCAGTTTGGTACTACGCGCAAGCTTGCCGATGGCTCATCTGTGACTATGGATGAAAATTACATTCGGAAGTCAATCCTTGAGCCTAACGCACAAGTCGTTGCTGGTTTCGATCCTGTGATGACTAATTTCCAAGGGCAAATCAACGATGACCAGTTAAGGGTCCTCATCGAATACATTAAGTCGGTAAAGGAATAGAGAGCTCACATGTACGACAAATCACAAGGTGTTAATTATCTAAACTGCGAGCGAGGCTTTTGGTCTTGGTTCGGGACTCTGGATCACAAGCGGCTTGGTCTCATGTACATGTGGTCAGTGATGGGGGCAATGCTAGTGGGGGGCCTATTCGCGATGGCAATGAGGTTGGAGTTGTTCGCTCCTGGCGAGCAATACGTAAACGCGGAGCAGTTCAACCAGCTTTTCACTCTGCATGGGGCCATCATGGTCTTCTTGGTCATTATCCCAGGGGTGCCGGCCGGGTTGGGAAACTTTGCTCTCCCTTTAATGTTGGGTGCAAAAGATGTGGCTTTCCCGAAACTGAACCGTTTTAGCTATCACTTGTGGGTTATTGGAGCACTGTTCTTTGTTGGCGTTCTGGTGACGACAGGATTGGATACAGGCTGGACTTTTTATGCCCCCTATAGCACGTTGCATAGTCAAACAGCAGTTGTTTGGGCGACTTTTGGTGCCTTCGTTCTTGGTTTCAGCTCGATTTTTACGGGAATTAACTTCATTGCGACCATTCATAAGATGCGTCCGCCAGGGATGACTTGGTTTAAGGTTCCGCTTTTCTGTTGGGGCCTTTATGCGACAGCCATCATGCAAATACTGGCCACGCCGGTGCTTGGCATCACCTTGCTCCTTGTTGGCGTTGAGCGGATGTTAGGTGTTGGTATTTTTAATCCCGATTTAGGCGGAGACCCGGTGCTCTTTCAGCATCTTTTCTGGTTCTACAGTCATCCAGCTGTTTACATCATGGTCCTGCCTCCGCTAGGAATCATCTCTGAATTGATTGCTACTTATAGCCGTAAACACATATACGGTTATCGGTTTATTGCGATGTCTTCCGTGGCGATTGCCTTGGTGAGCTTTATTGTCTGGGGGCACCACATGTTTACGAGTGGGCAGTCGCCTTTGACAAGTATTGTGTTTTCCGCGATTACGTTTTTTGTCGCAATCCCATCCGCTATTAAGGTTTTCAACTGGGTGGCCACTCTTTACAAAGGGTCAATTGTCCTGAAAGCACCGATGATTTATGCCCTGTCGGTGATTTGGCTGTTTGGTATAGGGGGTATGACCGGTCTGTGGCTGACGACCCTGGAGCAAGATATTCACTTGCATGACACTTATTTTGTAGTGGCCCATTTCCACTTTGTGATGGTGGGGACAGCAATTTTTGCGATGCTGGGTGGTATGCACCATTGGTGGCCGAAAATGTTTGGCCGCATGTACCCAGAAAAGCTAGCACAAATTAGTTCTACGTTGACTTTTGTTGGCTTCAACCTCACTTTCCTGCCCCAGTTCGTCGCAGGGACGCAGGGAATGCCACGGCGCTATTTTGATTACGCTCCCCGCTTTGAGATTTACAACCAGATATCGTCAGTCGGCGCTGCTTTTATTGGCATTTCGATGTTTATGACTCTCTGGTATTTACTGTGGGCGATTAAGAAAGGGAAGCCCGCGCCTGCGAACCCTTGGGGTGCCGTAACCCTTGATTGGCAAATGCCGCCTATACCCGACCCTCATAATTTCAAGGATGCTCCGGTTGTTGGCGACCCTTATGACATGGATCTTTTTGTTTGGAGCGAAGACGAGGGAGGCTATGTGCCGAGGAATCCCGTTCCTGGGAACCCTTACCAAGCTCTCCCGCGCTCTGCTATTGAAGAAGGTACTTCTTCTGCGTGATGATGGAAGTTAACACTCAATCCCCGACTTCTTCGCAGGCGGATGACCATGGCCATTCGAAGCATTTGGCGCACCACTTCGATGATGTTCATCAGCAATTCGATACGGGCAAATTCGGAATGTGGATGTTCCTGCTTACGGAGGTCATGTTTTTTGCGGGGTTGTTTGTCCTATACGCGGTTTATCGCAGTAATCACCCCGAAGCTTGGCAGTTTGCTGCTCAGTTTCTGGACACTAAGTGGGGGGCGATCAATACAGTTGTTCTGCTAGTCAGTTCGTTTACTGTTGCTTGGGCTGTTCGTAACGCTCAGCTGGGCGAGACGCGGAAGATGCTCATTAACCTTGTCATCACGCTTTTGTGCGCAGGCGGGTTTATGGTCATTAAGTACATCGAATACTCGCACAAGGTTCATGTGGGCTTGGTTTTCCCGCAGCTAGAGCACTCCCTTTTTAACCCTAACATTACAGCGGAAGCTTCTGCCAAGCTGGCCGCTTATGAGCAGGGAGAAGTGTTCCATCAGATTGAGGCTCTCAGCGCAGCGGAACGTAATTGGGTGGGCAAGTTTTTCAGCATTTACTTCTGTTTGACGGGCTTGCACGGGTTTCACGTTCTTGCGGGAATGGTTGTGCTTAGCTGGCTTATTCTGCGTGGTATGCGTGGAGATTTTGGGCCCGACAATTTCAATGCAATCGATTTTGGTGCTCTTTACTGGCACATTGTCGATCTTGTCTGGATTTTCCTCTTTCCTCTTTTATACCTAATTAACTGATATGTCAGGTGAACATCACGAAGGAAGCGGAGTCTCCCACGTCCAATCGGTCAAAGTCTTAGCCATAGTCCTGGGCGCTCTTTTGGTGTTGACTTGGCTCACCTATGTGACTGGCTCGGCAAACTTGCACGGATGGGACCTTTCGATTGCGATGCTTATTGCGACAGTTAAAGCATCCTTGGTGTGCCTGTTTTTTATGCATCTCAAGTATGACCGTCCTCTTCATGGGACGGTTTTTCTTGTTGCCGTGCTGTTTGTCGGTGTGTTTTTGGCTTATGTCGTCGGTGACAGCCTTGAATACCAGCACTATTTCGACCAGCACATCGAAGACCACGTGAAGTGATGGCTCGCACTAGCCCAGCCCACCAGAACCCTCCTGGAACGGGCGCGTTGGGTTTAGCTGTTTTTATCGCTTCACTTGGGACGCTTTTCGCAGGCTCGCTAGCGGCCTTTTGGATTATTCGCGGGCGGGCTGAAATGTGGTCAGAGGGCCTCCCTGCACTCCCTCATGGACTTTGGCCTGCCACGGGGGTCCTTGTTATGTTGAGTATTAGCGCACAACGAGCACTTCGTGAGCTGCGTGCAGAGGAGAGGTCCAGCGCAATTCGAATGCTACGGGTGGTCCTGCTTCTTGCGGTCGTTTTTCTTGCCCTCCAGGGGTTGAATTGGCAGTCCCTGATTAGCGAGCAGTTACCTCCGACCTCCGGCGCTCTTTACGCCTTCACTTTCTATCTGCTGACCGGATTACATGCCCTGCATGT
>DNPI01000053.1:0-235 GCA_003501525.1 Planctomycetota bacterium | reverse complement strand
GACCGGATTACATGCCCTGCATGTCTTGGGGGGCGTAGTGTATTCGTTTATTGTCTGCCGCCGAATTGAGAAGGGTGCTTCACTAGGCGAACAAGAGGCAGTATTGAATCAAGCCAATTATTGGCATTTCCTCGGAGTTGTCTGGCTTCTTCTTTTCGTGACGCTTTTGGGAGCGGCTGTGCCATCTCTCGATAGCGCGGCGATTGCAAGCCTGTTTACAGGTTTTTCAATCTTA
>DNPI01000208.1 GCA_003501525.1 Planctomycetota bacterium | reverse complement strand
CTCCTTTTCTTAAATTGGCCCCTTGCCAATACGATGATGGATTCTGGGAACTGTATCTCATCCCGAAATTCACTATTGCATCAGGGACCTTAGCTGCCCTCGCAGCAGTCTCAGGAAAAATCGACCAAATCCCCGATATCACTCACAGAAAAATAAAGAAAATCCAAATTAGCGGCTCGGGACCAGCCCCTGTTCAGTCTGACGGTGACTTTATTGGTAACACACCTGTAGAATTTGAGCTAGATGGAGCAAGGCTCCCACTGCTATTACCGCAAAAATGAATACCCCCCTCCCAGTTACTCTCGGCGGCGATAGCTTGCCCCTCCTCATTGCAGGACCTTGCGTAATCGAAGGGGATATCAGCGTCGATTACGCTCACCAAATCGCCGAGACACTTTCAGATTTACCATTCCAGTGGGTATTTAAAGCCTCTTTCGATAAAGCTAACAGGACCGGTTCAGGGTCACCAAGGGGAGCAGGAATGGCTGAGGGGATTCGAATTCTGGGCCAAATTGGAGAAGAAATTGGGGTTCCCGTCCTAACGGATGTACACCTTCCTGAGCAATGCAAGCCAGCCGCAGAAGTCGCATCGATTCTCCAGATTCCGGCTTTCCTGGCTAGGCAAACGGATCTTATTGAAGCCGCCGCACAAACAGGCCGAGCAATTAACATCAAAAAAGGGCAGTTTATGGCGCCAAATGATGTGGTCCAAGCAGCCGCTAAAGCCACCTCCTTCGGCAGTGAAGAAGTAATTATTACTGAACGCGGTACTTTCTTCGGCTATGGCCGTCTGGTGGTCGACTTTGCCTCGCTCCCCGATCTCAAAAACGGAGGACATCCTGTTCTTCTCGATGCTACGCACTCCGTCCAAAGCCCCGGAGCCCTTGGAGATCGTTCAGGCGGAGATTGGACACGAGCTCCTTTACTCTTAAAAGCCGGCGCAGCTGCGGGTTTCGACGGTTTCTTTTTAGAAACCCACCCCACCCCAGAGCGCTCACCAAGCGATGGACCAAATATGATCCCCTTGCATCACTTGCGGGAAATAGTGGAAGACTTGCTAGCTATTCGCGCGGCTCACCAAAAGAGTAGCGCTGTCTAAACCACTTTGTCTTCAAAGCGCTCCTTGAGCCGCTCCAAATGGCGACCAAGGATTTTTGAAACCCGTGATTGGCTTATCGCCAACTCATCCCCTATTTCCTTGAGGGTCCGAGCTTCAAAGAACCTCTTAAAAAGTATCTCGCGAGCTTCTCGGTCAAGAGTCGAAGCAATTAGCTCCACCATTTCCCTTAAGTGGACATCCTCCAATGGACCTTCATCCTGCTGGTCCTCCAAGAAATCAAGGCCAGCCTCCCCATCACCATTCCCAGACCCTGGTTTCCCTACGGCAAGAACTGGCGCATCCATACCTGGAGCAAATTGCCGTTGGTAGTCCTCTAGCGCCATATTCATTTTCTCCGCCACTTCCTGATCAGAGGGCTCTCGCTCAAGGTTTGTCCGGAGCTCTTCTATTGCATCCCTGCGTGCATTGAGTTTGTTCCGCATGGGCCGCGGTAACCAATCAGAGGTGCGACATCCATCCAATATGGCACCCCGTATGCGATGTTGGCAGAAAGCTTCAAATGGGACACCGCGGTCTGGGTCAAAGTTCTCGACAGCTTGAATCAGACCTCCATATCCAGCACCTTCTAAATCTCCCAACTCAACTGAACGTGGCATTCGGGAGTGAAGGACTCGTGCCACTTTGCTAACAATCGACAGGTGAAATTCGATTAGGGCATTGCGAGCCTCAACCGATTCACTCTCACGAAAATCCGACCACAATCTCTGAAGAGCAGAGTTGGAGGGCTTTTTGAGGCGTGCGCGTTTTACCAAAAGAGGGAGGTGCCGGCGGGGTCACAGCTATTAGCCGACCCCATATGGCACCAAACCGGGGATACCTGGGTCAAGAAAAACCACAGAAAGGCAAGTCAGTTGGCCAAAACACGTTGCTCCGCGCACCTCATTTTCTCGCGGGAAAGCGAGTTTGAGTCGTCAAAACCCAATAAATGGAGTGCTCCGTGTGCAATATAAAGCCGTATTTCTTCTAAAACGCTAATTTTCCTGCTCTTGGCCTCTTTTTGGGCAAAATCCCGATTTATCAAAATTTCTCCGAATAAATCATCATCTTTATAAGGAAAAGCCATTACATCCGTCTCAGCAGGGTCCCCAAGAAATTCTTCGTGAAGAATGGTGTGCTCTTTGCTGGCAAGCAATACAACCTCGACCACAACGCCTTGCGGACCTTCATAGAGCTCCCAAGCTCTTTGCACAAGCGAGCTCACGAGAGCTTTCGTCACTCCTTTTTCGCGGACTTCTGCCCGAAAAAAAACTTCAGGATTCTGGCTGGCTCCCATATGCATCCACAATTCTCTGAACTAAGGAGCTGCGCTGAACATCATCCTTTCCGAGTTCGATGTGAGCCACACCCTCTACATTCGAAAGACGCCGTACTGCCTCCTCTAACCCCTTTCCACCCTGAGGCAAATCCGGCTGAGTAAGATCCCCTGTCACCACAGCGCGACTGCCTTCCCCCACCCTCGTAAGAAACATCTTCATCTGAGAGGAAGTAGCATTTTGCGCTTCGTCTAGGATGACAAAAGCTTGATTAAGAGTTCTCCCGCGCATGAATGCCAAGGGCGCCACTTCCACAACGTCCATATCACGCATCCGGCGGGTAGCAGTAGGGCCCATGAGATCATTAAGCGCGTCATAGAGAGGGCGCAGGTAAGGGTCGACTTTCTCATTCATCGACCCCGGAAGGAAGCCGAGCTTCTCTCCTGCCTCAACTGCCGGCCTAGTCAAGACTAGCCGTTTGACCTGACCTGAACCAAGAGCGCGGACCGCTGCGGCCACAGCTAGGTAAGTCTTCCCAGTTCCCGCAGGCCCGGTAGCAAAAACAAGTTCGTGGTTCGCCATCGCCTCTAGATATTTTGCCTGAATCACCGTACGGGCTTCAGGGGTTAATGAGCGTGCGCGCGCAGTCTCTCGACCTCGGAAAGCTTCTCCCGATGAAGCCGTTGCACCTGTCAACTCCTCCTCAATCGCCGCGGGCGTTATATCGTGCCCATTTCTAATCTTTCCGAGAATTGCTTCTACCTTATGGGCAATCATCTGCACTTCGATTTCAGGCCCTTGAATCTTGAGGGTTCCGCCTCTCGAAGAAACTTTCACGCCAAGCTCTCGGCTCAAAGCGCGAGCGTTCCGGTCGTGTAACCCAAAGAGGCGCTGCTCTTCGTCTAAAGTTAGCAGGGGAATCCGTGTCTCCAAAATGCCAAGAATCGGGTCGTTAGCCCATCAAGTCGAGCTGATAAAGGAAAGCGTAAAGAAAAGGCCCCGCCAACAAGAAGGAATCAACCATATCAAACGTTCCCCCTAAACCAGGAAGTAAAGAAGCGGAATGCTTCGTCCGGAAACCCCGCTTCAAAAGGCTTTCGGATAAATCTCCCAGCTGTCCACCAAAATTGGCAACAAGGGCCGCACCTATCCAAATAAAAGTGGACGGCGGTGAAACAAATGCAACTGAGGCTACTATCCACCCAGCTATCAAGCTGCCCCCCAGAGACCCCACGGCACCCTCCCACGTCTTATTTGGGCTCACCTCTGGAGCCATTTTTTGACGCCCCCAAATATTGCCCACTAGCCAAGCAACGCTATCCCCTGTTTTACAAACAGCGACAAGGAAAACTACCCATGCCCAGCCCTCGGGCATTTGGCGGATTAACAAGACATAAGCAAGAAGAAAAGGTATCGCAACCCAACCGAGTAAAGTAACACCTAAGCGCACCGGCGCTTCCGCAGTACTGCCCATTAATATTTCCCAAATCAGGAGGAGGGCAAGAAAACCCGTTAGGAAATGCAAAGGGTGAGGACCGTCCGCCCCGATAGTCCACCACAGCCAAGCGAGCCCAGCGACAAATCCAGGAAAGGATCTCGCCTGGATTCCTGATTTAGCTGCCATCCCATAAAACTCAGCTTGAGCCCCTAAGGAAAGAGCGCAAACAACAAGTCCTGAAACCAGGCCACTTCCATAATGCCAGTCCAGCTTCAACAGGCCAATAGCCGCAGCAACAACAGGAGCTCCCGAGAAAATTCGAGCACGAATTTGCATTATTTATCCTGAGCAACTTCAGGAACACACCCATACCGACGAACGCGCTTCTGAAAATCTTCAATTGCCCAAAGGAAATGACTCCGGCGGAAGTCTGGCCACAGGACTTCAGAAAAATAGAACTCAGCGTATGAAGCCTGCCACAGCAAGAAATTCGAAAGTCTCCTTTCTCCCGCTGTTCGAATGACCAAATCCAAATCAGGCATCGAAGCATCATAGAATTTCGAAGCCATCATTTCGGGACTGATATCGCCAGGCTCGAGATCCCCGGCTTGAACATCACGTGTCAGCGCTCGAGCAGCATCTACTAACTCTTGGCGCCCACCGTACGAAAGCGCCAAACGAAGCCTCGTTCCTTCACCAGATGCAGTAGCAGCTTCTGCCTCGCTCAGGGCATCTCTCGCGGCAGCGGGGAGATCCTCAAGTCGTCCTATACCGGTCAGTCTGACACCATTCTCCTTCATCAAGTCAATCTCGCTGCGGAGAAAACGCGTCAGGAATTTCATGAGGCCTTTAACTTCACCAGGAGGCCTCGCCCAGTTTTCTGCAGAAAAAGCATACAAGGTGAGATTCGGGATTCCCCACTCAGCTGCGGCTTCAACTGTCTCCCGCACCGCATCGATGCCTGCCGAATGACCACGAAGCCGCTCAAGGCCAGCTTGCCGAGCCCAGCGACCATTGCCATCCATAATAATCCCTACATGGTCAGGCAAAGGGTCCTCAGGCCTTTGGCTCAAGACCACAAACGGACCTCCCCGTTCCTACCTGACATTATCTCACTACGATCGGGACCCACTGAAATTTGCACAATAGGCACACCCATCTCTTCTTCCAAAAAGGCGACATAGTCTCGGGCGGAAGGCGGCAGGTCGTCAAAATTCCGGATATCAGAAATATCCTCTTCCCAACCGGGCAACTCAACATACTCGGGGTTTAGGTCCGCTCTCAGGCCCGTTTCCGCTGGGAAATTCAATGTTCGCTCTTCACCCAAGCGATACGCATTAGCGACTCGCAATCGAGAAAAGCCTGTCAAAACATCGAGGTTAGTCAACACAACCCCGTCTAACCCGTTAAGGCGACAAGCATAGCGAGCTTGTACCGCATCGAACCATCCGCATCGACGTGGCCGGCCAGTAGTGGCTCCATATTCGTTGCCCTGCGCCCGCAGTCTTTCTTCTTCTTCACCCTCCATCTCAGTTGGGAAGGGACCCTCGCCAACGCGAGTGCAATAGGCCTTCGAAACACCATAAGCTCTATCAAGATTTCGAGGTGACAGGCCCGTGCCTCCAGCTATCCCCCACGTACCTGTCCAAGATGAAGTCACATAAGGAAACGTTCCAGCATCGAGGTCTAACATGGTCCCTTGAGCGCCCTCCAAAAGAATGCGCTCCCCCGCACCGTAAGCCGACGCCAACAAACCTCCTCCATCCACAACAAGGGGACGCAACCTTTCGGCAAGTTCTCGCGACTCCTCGAAAAGGTTGCCGTGATCCTCAGGTTCCGCTCCATACACTTTGCTAAGGATTGCGTCCTTTTCCGCCAAAGAAGCCTCTAAACGCTTTCGAAAAATATCCGGGTCAAGCACATCGGCAATTCGTATTCCAGTGCGCGCAACACGGTCAGCATAAGCCGGACCAATGCCCCTCCCTGTAGTCCCAATCCGTCCCGCGCCTCGCCAAACCTCGGTCATTGAGTCAAGTTGGCAGTGATAAGGAAAGATGACATGGGCACGAGAATCAATGCGTAGGCGCTCTTCAACCGGAACCCCTCGATCCTTCAGGCCTTCCATTTCTTCAACTAAAGCCGCCAAGCTGACAACAACACCTCGACCCACCAAATTGATGGTGCCCTCATGCAATATCCCTCCAGGAATCAGATGTAAAACATATTTTTCCTCACCAACAATGACAGTGTGGCCAGCATTGTTACCGCCAGCATAGCGAGCAACAATGCTGGCCTCGGCGGCCAAACTATCGATGACCTTCCCTTTACCTTCGTCTCCCCATTGGAGGCCAATTACTGCGGTGCTTGACATTGGTTTTTTATTGCCCGCTCACGTTTTGGGCGTCATTCCGTAAGTCTAACGAGCAGGAGAGTTGGGCTAGAGGAGGATTTAAAAAATTGACGAGATTGATTCTCCCGTCGCCGCGGTGAATAACAAGAAACCAGTACAAAGAATCCGCGCCAAACGAACGACACTCTGTCAGTTCTCTACCACCTTGGTGGCTGATAGACAGGTAAATCCCATTGAAAATCAGGAATGCTCCAGCGAGTGCGCCCAACTTCATGCCACGGACGAATCAAAATGAACTTAACTCCATCCTCACCGGATCGGCGCCAAACTATCGCGCGCATGCGCAAAACCGGTCCACTCGGCTCTTCATAGCGCTGCTCCTGTGCCCATCCTTGAGGTGGAATACGAGCCCACAAATGGACTGAGAAAACATCCGATTGAGTTCCGACCAATGCCTCCAATGACTCTTTCTGCTCATCATCCAAACGGCCATCCCAACCTGGAATTTCATCGAGCGCCTCCACGGAAGAAAAATATTTCAACGGTTCCTCAAACGTTTCACCGTAAAGCGCTCGCTCAAGAGCTTCCGCCTCAACGTCAACTTCGGATTGTGCTTCATCTGCAATTGCCTCCTCGTCCACTTCATTGCGGAATCGCAAAATATCCTCCACCATCCCGCTGGGAAGCACACTTGTTGGCAACAACCCCTCCAATACAGCACGTGGCATCGTGTTCAAATTCAATCGAACCCCAACGCTTTCTCCTACTTCAAGGAGATCATCTAAACCTCCTTGAGCAGCTGCAAGTCGCTCTTCTCCAGTTGCCGAAACTTGCGTGCTCAAGAAACCCTGACCTCCAGCAGCATCTCCTTCTCCTGCTCCAAACGACCCTCGCTCAGATTCAGACGCCCCAGCAGCATCTCCGAAAAGGCTTTGCTCCTCCTCCTCCGTGGTACCTAGGTCAGTACTCTCATCAGGAGGAGTAATTTGAACAGAAGTCCAAACCGTGAAAACAGTTTCCAAACCAGGCGCAATGCGGTCCCCCTCTCGCACTTGGTCGTAATAGAGAGTCGGAGTGATTCCTTCAATCAATAAGAGTTCCTCTACATCCAGCATCAGAATACGCTCACTTTCTTCTGACAACGAGTGGCGCAAAGGTGCTGGCCAATCTTCATTTCGATTCACACCTTCAAGCCATTCTGTAATTTCGCCCGTGATTCGACTTGCCTGTGTAAAGTCCAAATCATCATCAAACTCTTCTCTCATAAAATCGAGAATGCGTCGACATCTTTCGCGCGCTTGATCACTCTCCTCTGAGTCAGGAGACACAAGCGTCAGCAGATTGAATTTCCCGCATTCATCTTGCACCCACGAAGTAATCTGGATATCTCCCATTGTGACCCGCATGGGTTTAGCCCATGCATCCTGCAAAGAATCAGACACAGGCTCCTCTTCTTCATCTTCTTCTGCTTCAGCACCTGCGGCATCTCCTGAATCCCCCCCATAGCCAAGATCTCCAAGGAAAGATTCCGCCTCCGCGGAAACATCTCCGAGACCTCCACCGGCCGCATCGTCAGCGAGAACTCCAAAAATTTGCTCTGCAGCACTCTTACAAGCCAATTCCATTCGAATTCGATCGGAAGCATTGCGAGAAGTCATCCAAGACACTGAAGTCCCTAAAGTCAGCTGCGTCACCATTGCGTAAGTGATTAGCAACACAAACAGAGTCAAAATCAGGATTACACCGCGCTCCTTATCACGACGTCGCGCGAAGCCTACCAATAAACCTTTACCTATTTGACCCACCCTTCTGAGACGAACTGGCGCCTACGGTCCTTCCTCGAAGGGATCGAAGATTTCACCAAAGGGAGAGATTGTGGCCCCTCGAGTCGTAACCTGAGGCTGGATTACAAAAAGGACTTCTGTATCCACCGTAATTCTTTCTTCAGAAGAAAAAAGCCAACTCAACAAGGGGATATCACCAAGAACAGGGAATTTATTCTGAATTGTTCGTTCTTCTTTATTTTTCAAGCCACCAATAACAACCCGCTGCCCGGACCGGACATAAACTTCAGTTTTTGCTGTCCGTTGCGTCAGAGAAGGAACCGTAATTGGAGCTCCACTGGTGTCTGTCCCAACCGAAACATACCGGCTAATACGGCTCACATCTGCATCGATTACTAAATGGACCGTGTCCGAACCCATAAGAAATGGAACTACTTTTAGCGTGACTCCTGCAGATTTCGTCTGCAAAGCAAAGCCCGTAACTCCTTGAAGGCTTACCCCCGTAGGATTCAGAAAGGGGACCTCTTCGGTTGACGTCAAAGTAGCAGGAACGCCATTGCGAACGACCATACTCGGTCGAGCAAGGATGTCCACAGAATCAGCTGCCTCCAACAGTTGCAAAAAAGCCTTGAATTGAATGTCGTCACGAAGGATTCCTAACTGAAGGACACCACCAGTCCCAGCACCAGCTCCAGTATCGGGATCATTAAGTGCATAATTCGGATTACTCGATGAAGAAAATCCTCCGCCCAAACCTTGAATAAAGCTGCCTACATCCGTGCTCTCAAAAAGTGCTGAATCGCCTACTGGACGAACACCACGCTCGAAGGCTGTAGAAGAAGTTAGCTCATAAACCTCTGCTCTAATCTCAACCTGCGGCGAAGAGTTGTACCAAAGGTCAAGGGCATAAAAAACCTCAACGAAATCTTCCTCAAAACCTGTCACGCGAATGACATCTTCAACTGCAGCCACAGTCATTGCCGCAGACCAGGGTGAGGACGCAGGATCGCCAGTGAACACTCCACCAACATCAGAAATAGTCTCGATTATTGCTGGGTTGATCTCACGATCATCACAAGCGCAGAACTGCTTTAACCTACTAATAACCTTTTCAGCCTCCCCCACGGGAACGGTCACCAAAGCTGAAACCATGCCAGTTTGAGGGCGAATAAAACGGACGTAGGGGTAGCGTTCCTCCAAGGTTTCGGGCAGGGACACCATCGAATCCCCCGCTTCAGCCTCTGCCCCTAAAGGGGCACGAGAGTCAGGGCTTTGCATTGGCTCGCCAA
>DNPI01000008.1 GCA_003501525.1 Planctomycetota bacterium | reverse complement strand
GAACCTTTTTTTCAGGGGCATTTTCCTGAGAAACCGCTTATGCCAGGAGTTTTACAGCTGGAAGCCCTTGCACAGCTTTCCGGTTTTCTTTTACAAAGGAAACTTGAGCACACAGGGAAGCTAGTTGTTTTGGCATCAATTGACAAAGTTCGTTTTCGGGGGAGTGTCGTGCCTGGGGATCAGCTGCGGCTTGAGGTCGAGACTCTGCGTCTTGGACGTAACAGGGGCCAAGTCAAAGCTCTAGGTAAAGTAGGCAGCCGAGTTGTTTCGGAAGCGATTCTTTCTTTTGCCATGATTTCAGAAAAATGATGAATGTCCACGAAACAGCGTTTATTGCGCCCGGTGCCCAAGTCGATCCGAGTGTTGTCGTAGGGCCTTTTTGTTACGTAGGAGGTCAAGTATCTATCGCTGCTGGTACGCGGCTTGGTCCTCACGTTACGATTCAAGGGCGTACTACGATTGGCGAAGGGAATCATTTCGTTGGTCAATGTGCTATTGGCGGTCTGCCCCAAGATCTCAAATATGCAGGTGAAGAATCTGCTTTAGTGATTGGGGATCGCAATGTGATTCGAGAGTTTGTAACTGTCAATATTGGAACAGCGAAGGGCGCCTGGCTTACAAGTATTGGTTCCGAAAACCTTTTGATGGCTTGTTCTCATGTTGCCCACGATTGCAGTATTGAGGACGAAGTTGTGCTTGGGAACAACGTTTTGCTTGCTGGGCACGTTCGCGTTGAGAGTCAGGCGATTATTGCGGGAGGAGCGGCTGTTAATCATTTTGCGACAGTTGGGACTCTCGCAATGATTGGTGGAATGGCTCGTGTAATGCAAGACGTCCCACCGTTCATGATATTTGAAGGGTCTCCTGGTAGGGTCCGCGGAGTTAATACTGTGGGACTGAATCGCCGAGGAAAAGATGCAGATACTGTTCGCCAGTTGCGCGATGCATATAGACGCCTTTTTACTGACGAATCTCCCAAAATGCTGGCTATTCAGGAGCTAGAGGCTGAAGGTAAGCTTGTTCCTGAAACCACGCGTCTTTTGACTTTTCTGCGTGATATGGAGAGAGGTTATCAGGGCCGCTACAGGGAGTCCCTGCGAAGGACCGAGGCTGGTGGAGAGGCATCTTGACCTCAGTGTTTGGCGGTAGCGAAGGCCCTTTGCGCGCGGCGGTCCTTGGAGTGGGCAATTTGGGTCGGCATCATGCTCGAATTCTTTCGGAAATGGATGGGGTTGAGTTGGTGGCGGTTGCCGATCCGAATGTAGAGCGTGGAGAAGCGGCAGCAAAAATTCACGGTTGCCGATGGGTGGAAGATGGTGGCGCGCTCATCGATTTGATTGATTTTGCCGTGGTCGCAGTCCCTACTCCGCTGCATCTTTCTTGTGCATTGCCGCTGCTAGAGGGTGGAGTGGCTTGTTTGGTTGAAAAGCCTCTCGCCCCTAGTCCAGAAGAATGTGGTGAGCTTATTAAAGCCGCAAAGGAATCAGGGGTGGCTTTGGGGGTAGGGCATGTTGAGAGGTTTGACCCGTCGTTCCGTCGGGCCTTGGAGCTGGGTATAGAGCCTCGTTTCGTTGAGGCTCATCGCTTAACTCCCTACCCTTTTCGAGGAACGGAAACGGGTGTAGTGCTGGATCTTATGATCCACGACATTGACCTTCTATTAGCATGGTCAGGACAGGAGGTCGAATCGATTGATGCGGTCGGAGGAGCGACATTGAGTGCTACGGAGGACATCGCATCTGCTCGCTTACGTTTCACTGGAGGATTAGTGGCGAATCTGACGGCTTCACGTTTAAGTCTCAAGGCGATGCGCCGATTTAGGGTATTTGGGCCTGATTGCTACCTTTCAGTTGATAGTCGTGATCGTTACGCGCTTTTGGTAAGCAAAAAGGAGAATTTTGACTTAGAAGCAGCGAGTGTTGCAGCAGCCACCTCCAATCCAGCTGAGGCCTTTTCTGACCTTTTGAATACCGAAGAATTGTCATTGGATGACGATGAGCCTCTTCGAGCTGAATTAGAGGCATTTCGAGATGCTCTTGTACAAGGTTCACCTCTTCCTGTTACGGGCGAAGATGGTCTCAAGGCTGTAACGCTAGCCCACAGGGTGCTAGAGGCAATGAAAGATTCTTGCTGGGGGGATTAGTGCAGGCGAATCCGGCGCTTCTTCAGAAAATTCTTCTTTCTCCGAAGGATCTCTCAACCACTCTTTCTTGGGAAGCTGTCTTTGGCCGCAAAGCGCCTTTGTGCGTTGAAGTGGGCTTTGGGAATGGAGAATTTTTAACCTGGTGGTCTGGCAAAGAACCCGACAAGGATTTTGTTGGGATTGAAATGCCTAGAGAGTGCATCGTGAAAGCGTGTGCGGAATTAGAGGTATTTGAGCGAGGGAACGTCCGTCTCGTCCAGGGTGATGCCCGATATCTTTTGCGTGAACTTTTCCCTTATGCCTCGATTGAGAAAGTCTTGATGCAGTTTCCGCTACCTTGGCCAAAGGATAAACACGCGAAACATCGGGTTATTGGCTCGCGGTGGGCGGCTACCCTTGCCGATGTACTTGTTCCGGGAGGAGGGTTTGAATTGATTACTGACCAAGGTTGGTACGCAGAGGAAGCCGCGGCGGCCTTTTCTAATCACGGCGGGTTTCAAGTTTCAGCCCCAATGCTTACGAATGACCGGCCATTTATGACTCGTTACGAAAAAAAATGGGAAAAGGAAGGGCGGGAAACGTGGAAAGTAGAGGCTATTCTGATTCAGCCTTTTTCGGCTGATCGTTTCTTCCTGACTTCTCCTGTGACTCATCACCATCTTCCCGCACTGCCTTCCAACCAGTTGATGAAATCCCTAAAGGGAGCTCGTTTTCAAGGGCAGGGAAATGTAGTTGAGGTGAAAGAAGTCTTCGGGGCAGAGTCAGGTTGGTTGCTCAAAATGGTGGCTTCCGATGAGTCGTTTTCACAGATTTACTTTGTTCGCATTGCTAACCGCTCGGATGGGAGAGCCCTTTTGAAACTAGAAGAAGGGAGTCGTCCTTTTTGGACTCGGGCTGTTCGTTTCGGCTTAGATGAGCTGGAGAAAAGGCTGAGCTGAAATGCCCGGAAGGCTTCGCCGTCGTCGCTCAGGAGGAGCGGGTGTTGTGGCGGAAACGCTGGCAACATCAAGCCTGCCGCTTCTTGAGGGTGCTTGTGTGTCAGTCGGATTCCCCGGTGCACTTAGTCTTCGTTCCGATGCCGAGGCTGAAGATTACTATGGATTAGGGATTGTGGAGCAATGGAGAGTGTTGCATCGGCTTTTAGCTGACAGAGCTAGCTCCAGGGGAGACGTTTTTCGACTTCTTCAGAACGCGACGAATTCTTTTGAGCCCAAGCTTCGATTTCTTATTCCAGGAACAGCGTCTCACCTTCCCGAATTGTTGACTGATCAAGTTTTGGCCTTAAATTTTTCCTTGGCAAAGGAGGATGACTTGAGAATTGCAGAGGCTGTTCAGGCTTTTGGTTTGCGTCCGCTGGCTGAGCGAGAAGGCCCAGCGATTATTGATTTCCTTAGCTCCTGGGTTGTGCACAACTCATCTCGCGTTCGGCGAGCAGTTGTTGAAAGCTTGAGGCCGAGAGGAGTATGGGTTAAGCATTTACAGTGGGCAGTCGAGAACCCTGCTCTCCTGCTTCCCATTCTTGATACTTTGCAAAGGGATGATTCGCGATTGGTTTGCAATTCAGTGGGGAACAGTTTGAATGACGCTAGTAAGGCGAAGCCAGAGTTTGCTCTTGAAATAGCGCAGCGGTGGTTGGATGCTCCTGAAAAGGGAGAGTGGACTGAGCATGTTGTGAGTAAAGGGCTTCGCACCCTTCTTAACCACGGCGATCCTCGGGCTTTCAGAATTCTTGGGCTCGAGACTTTGCAGGTTGATGCGAAGGCGCGCTTGAAAGGGCCACGAACTGTGGCTCCGAACAGTAACCTTGAATTAGAGCTAGAGATTAGGAGCCATGGCGAAAAAGAATCCAGGGCAACTCTCGTTTGTGAGCTTGAAACCCCAGGGAAAAATTCCCGGCGACCTCGGCGACGCAGGCGGCGCATTGGGACCTTACTGCTCCCCCCGAAAGACATGTGCACCTTCCGCGTACGTGAGCGAGTTTATGACAAGAAGAGCGCCCCTCTTCTGGATGGAGTAGGCCGTGTGCGCTTTTTCTTGAATGGTCGAGAAGAGGCGGAAGTCTCTTTCGAACTTAAGCGTATTTAAGAAAGCTGCTGTAGAGCCGTCCGTAACCGAGGTAGCGCGGCCTCGATGTCTTCCACGCCCACTGCGCCAACACTGGCTCTGAACCAGCCATTTTCTTGGCTTGGGTCAACCCCAAAAGCTCGGAATGGAATCAGCGCGAAAGCAGCTTCTTTGAGAATCCATGATCGAATGGTTTCATTGTCCTCCAGAATTTCACCGCTGGAAGTAGTTTTTCCTGCCACGCTCAATTTCACCGAAATATACATCGCTCCTTGAGGAGGAATGCACTCTATTGGAAACCCTTCTTCGCTCAGAGTGTCGAGTATCTGGTAAAGGGAGGCTAGACGCTCGTCAACGCGTCGATTCATGTCACGATGCCAATCCCGACATGCGTCCTCATTGTTAAGAAAATCGGCAGTTGCTAATTGGACAGGCTTTGGTGCCCAAGCGCCTATGTGGGTCATAAGGCTTGCGGCCTTGGCGGCGATGGCAGGAGGAGCAACCATCCAGCCGCAGCGGAGTCCAGTTGAGCAAAAAGCCTTAGATATGCCATCGGAATGAATAACCCAGGGTGCGCATTCTGGGACTAACTGCACTGGAGACCAATGGCGATGGCCTGCTGAAAGGACTGTTCGATAAATTTGATCGTAGAGCAGGTAAAGAGGTTTTTCGTTTGCCGTCCTGCGGCGCTCGTTTTCTTCAACGAGGAAATGACCAATCTTTTCCACCTCTGCCTTGGGCATTACACCACCCGAAGGGTTTTGCGGAGTATTCAGGACGAACATCCGCGCGTTCTGTAGGTAAGGCATTAGGAGATCAAGAGTTGGCTGGAAAGCATCTTCTTTCCGGGTCATTACCGGCTGAAATTTGATGCCTGTTGCGTCTCGATAATTGTGGTTGTTCCAAGACGGAACGGGACAGACCACAGTATCTCCGGGATCGGTCAAAATGCGATAAATGCAGTAAAGCGAAGGGCGACCGCCGGAGACCACTAGGGTTGATTCGACTGGATAATCGACAGCTTGCTCCCTAAGGAAGGTGTCTCGAATGGCTTGTCTCAATGCCATCTCGCCTCGCGCAGGAGGGTAATTAACAGCTCCTTCCGAAACGTAGTGTTGAATCCTTTCGAGGAGAAAGCTTGGGGCG
>DNPI01000201.1 GCA_003501525.1 Planctomycetota bacterium | reverse complement strand
TGGTGCTAACGTATTACCGCATTTCGCTATTCCCGAAGGTCCTGATGTCGTTCTTGTAACGGGATCCACTTATTTGGTAGGGGCTCTGATTCAGTCTTGGGAAAGGGAAGAAACCGTATGAAAACTTTTGACGCTACTGAAGTCCGCCGTAGTTACGCCGATCCTTTGGTTGAAAGATTACGGGAGGAGGGCAGCCTATGTGTTGGGCGGCTGTCCATTCTTATGCCAATGAATTTTGGCTTCTGCTGGGGAGTAGATAGGGCCTTGGCAATGGTTGAGGAAGCGAGGCAGGAGAAGCAGAATCGCCCTATGTGGCTTCTGAGCTCGATTATTCACAATCCTTTTGTAAACAAAGACCTTCGTGAGAAGGGCATACGGTTTTTGAATGGACCCTTGGCAGAGGGCAATGCTCAGCCAGCATTAGGCCCTGACGATGTGGTTTTTATTCCTGCATTTTCGGCCGAAGTGGAAGAGATGGCGCGCCTTGAAGAAGAAGGAGTGACCATTGTCGATACAACGTGTCCTTGGGTTATTAAACCTCACAAAAGAACCGAAAAATATATTCGAGAAGGATTTACGGTGGTTATTCATGGGACCGTTGGCCATGACGAGACTCGAGCTACCTGTTCATTGGTCGAAGCATCGGGGGGGAAATACGTGGTTGTCCACGACCTGGAGGAGGCCGAGTCACTTGCTCGTGCTATTGAAGAAAGCTCGAGTGCAAAAGATTTACGTGCGAATTTGCATGCTGAAGCTTTTTCCTCGTCTTTCGATATACAGAACGATTTGACTCGGATTGGAATCATTAATCAAACAACAATGCTGGCTACTGAATCGAGAGCCATCGGAGATCGGCTGAAAGCAGCAATCTTGTGTCGAGATGGCGAGGCAGGCCTTGAGGGTGCATTCAGAGATTTCGACACGATTTGCCGTGCTACTCAAGACAATCAAGATGCTGCTGGAAAGGTGGTGAAGGAATCACCAGATGTCTTTGTAGTTGTAGGTGGGTGGGATTCCTCTAACACTCGGAACCTTGCTCGCGTTGGCGATGGCGGCGGGGTCCCCGCCTTCCATATTGAAGGGCCGGAATGTGTGGACGACGCCATTCGCCACCGTGATAGAAGTTCTGGTGAAATTATTGAAACGGAGAATTGGCTTCCCCCTGAGGGAGCAATCAAAGTTGCTTTTTCTGCAGGTGCGAGTACTCCGGACACTATCCTTGGCAAGGTCGTCCGAAGAATTGTTGAAATGGCAGGAGAGAGGCTGCCTTCAGATCTCGACGGGAGCGGTACCTCCGTATAGCGTCTCTAGTTCTGCAAGAATCTCCGCATAAGAGCGATAGCGTGATTCCGGGAATGCCCTCTTCTTTCGGGCTTTTTCTATTGCACATTCTGGTTCTCCCCTGTGCAGGCAGGCAGGGTATTTGCATTCTCTTCCTAGTTCTGCCATTTCAGGGAAGTGGAGTCGAAGTTCGGCAGGAGGGATACCCCATGGGCGAAAAACTCTCACCCCTGGGGTGTCGATTACTGCTCCGCCTGCTTCGAGGGGCCACCGGCGGGCAAATGCCGTTGCGTGGCGACCCGAGTTGAGCGCGCCTGAGACTTCTCGAGTTTTAAGGCCGAGCCCTGGCTGAATGCAGTTTAAGAGAGAGGATTTGCCGACTCCGGATAACCCGTAGAGCACGGATTCTCCTTTTGCAAGGAGGTGAGTTAATTCTTCTATACCGGTGCCTTCTGTGGCAGATGTTGCAATGACGGTGTATCCGGCTTGTTTGTAGGTCGTTGATATTTTGGAATATTCGCTTTCGTTCGATAGGTCAGTTTTGTTGAGGACGATAGCTGCTGCGATACCGGCAAAGCTTGAGGAAACTAAAATACGGTCCACGGTGATGCTGGAAAAAGGGGGTGTGCCGAAGGATGCCACGACAACGACTCGGTCAACATTTGCGGCCAGAAGTTGGCGACGCATGTCTTCCCCCGAAGCGCGTCGAGCAAAAACATTGGTTCTTTCTAGTACAGACTCCACTCCCAGATTTCCTCCTTGAGCTCGCAACTTGATGCAATCGCCAACCGCCACGGGGCACTTGTCCTCACCTTTGTTGTCAAAAACCCTTCCAAGAAAGGCTACGGTGCGGGTCTCTTCTCCGATTAGCACTTCAATTTGTCGGGCATCTACCCGTACGACGCGCCCCTCGATTATTGAAGGTTCCTTCATGGGTGGGCCATTTTAGGACTAGAATGATTCTGTGCAGCCTATCGCATCAAAGGATAATGATCGCCTTAAAGAGATTCGTGCCTTGAGGGCGGGGAAGGGCGATAAAGACGTATGCCTTGTCGAAGGCCCCCGCCTTTTTACAGAAGCTTTGGATGCCGGAGTTGATGTCCAGTGGGCCCTATATGACCCGGAAGACCAAAAGTTGGCTCCCCTGCTGGATAGAGCCTCATCTTCTGGTGTAACGCTTTGCCCCTGCAAAGCAAGTCTTCTGCGAGAGGTTAGTGATGTTGATAGTCCTCGAGGGTTTATTGCGGTGGCTTCTCGCCCTACTTCGGATCTTGCCCCAATGGGTGGCACTAAGGGCTTGATTGTGGTTTCTGCTGGTATTCAGGACCCAAGGAATTTGGGCGCTATTATTCGCTCTGCGGCAGGATTGGGGGCCAATGGAGTGGTGACTCTCAAGGGTGGGGTCTCTGCTTGGCACCCTCGGTCTGTTAGGGGTTCCGCTGGAATGGTTTTTCGTGTCCCGGTGCTTGATGGAATCCTTCCGGAAGAGTTCTTTGCTCTGGCAGAGAGTCAGGGGCTTGAAATTCTTGCAACGGGTACGGCTGGCATACCTTTGCATAAAGTCGAATCGCGTGGTCCCCTAGCCCTGCTTTTGGGGGAAGAAGGCGGCGGGCTTGACTCTGTACTGCGCGAGCGATGTTCACAAACAATTGCAATCCCGCTCAGGCGGGGCGTTGAATCTTTAAATGTAGGTGCGGCGGCAGCGGTCCTTGTTCATGCTTTGGCCCCCCCTCCAATCTAGCTAAGCCCGTAACCGTGGAGCACCTTCG
>DNPI01000172.1 GCA_003501525.1 Planctomycetota bacterium | reverse complement strand
CCATAAGAAAGCCAAGGGCCGTTGTCAGATGCAAAAATCACAAGGGTTTGGTTATCGATATCTAGCTCCTTGAGAACCGCAAGAATGCGCCCGACCGAGTCATCAATTTCCGAAATAACATCTCCATAAAGACCTCGAGGCGTACGACCTTCGGAACTTTCTGAGACAAACAAAGGCACATGCGGCATTGGGTGCGGCATGTACAAGAAGAAAGGGGTATCAGAATTCCGGCGAATGAAATCAACGCCACGATTCGTAATCCCGGTTGTGAATTTCGCTTGGTCTGCAGGCTCCACAACCGGCAAAGCTATTTCATTACCTTCAAAAAGGGGAAGGTCCGGATAGCCTCGCTTGCGCTTTTCTGTTTCAGTAGCGAACTTTGCAAGGTCAGGGTGCCTCGGCCACATGTCATTCGAATATGGAATGCCATAGAACTCATCAAAGCCATGCTGCAAAGGCAAAAATGGTTTTAAATGCCCCAAATGCCATTTACCAAAAATAGCCGTTGCATAACCTTGGCTCTTGAACATCTCTGCCAAAGTCGTTTCTCCTGGATGGAGACCGTGGCGGGCCCCCGGCCCCAGAGCACCCGAAATACCGATACGGTTCGGGTAACAACCTGTAAGTAACGCAGCACGTGAGGCAGAGCAAACCGGCTGCGCTACATAAAAATCTGTAAAACGGACCCCCTCTTCAGCAAGCCTATCCAGATTAGGAGTCTGAAAATCTTCCGCACCTTGCACCCCGACATCGGCCCAGCCTTGGTCATCGGTATAGAACAAAACAACATTTGGGGAACGGTGACCTGTCGCTTCACTGGTGCCCAAAAATCCTTTGCCAGCGAGAAGAATCCCAACACAAGACAAGACAACAAGTCGCGTAGTAATCATTTCTTACTCATAAAATATTTATCCCTGCACCCAAGGTCGAGCAGCGAGAACCGCCTCCCAATTCACTTGCAGGGCTTGAGATGCGAAGCTCGAGATTTCCTTTGCATTCGACAATCGAAGATGAATTGTCGTGCTTCGATGCGTCCATGATTCACCCGGTTTGAGTTCAAGTCCGGGAGAAGACGATTCCAGCTCAAAGAAAGGGTCCCCACCGCTGTTATAAGAATTAACAACATCGCCGTGAAAGGGATTAGGTATATCTAGGCCCCAATGCTGAGCCATGTATGGAGCGAGGGGCTCGATAGGACCAAAAGAAACTAAGGTCAAAATTCCTGAATCCGGATTAAAAGCGCCCATTCGTGGCACGGCTCGATCACGCAGAATGCCGATTTTCCCTTCCCGCATTGCATCGGTTTTAAACACTGCAAACCCATCACCTAAAGCAAACCGATTATCTGGAACCGTTTCGAAATAATCGCGGTAAACAGGTAAACCATTTCCAGCACCAAAAGGAAGAATGGCAAATGTTTCGGGCCCTGGTCGGAACATGCCGGCCATCCAAATGCAGGGAAGCCCCATTTCTTTCTCCCAAGCGCTCAAGCCAACATTCCGCACTTCTGTTGCCGTCGAAAACCCCGTCCACGCTGCCCCCGTAGGGAGAAGCCCAAAAACCTCTTCAATCTCATTAAGCGTGGGGGCTTTGATTTCCCTCGTCACATGCATAAGGAAAGGAAATCCCAAAAGATTGGTCAGCTCTACCTGCCGCTCTAAAAGAAGGAAATCATCACCTCCAGCTAAAACATCGAAAACGCCTTTGTCCAGGCCTTTGGGAACTTTCCAAAGATCGCGACTATGGACTTCACCTGGTTGGAAGAAAAAGGAGAAAGGGCCACTTTCAGGGCCAACCCAAAATCTTTCCTCACCACCGTGGTTGTGAAAACGCTCCTCCGAATTAGGATTCTGGATGAAACGACGACCAATAAAACCGAGACCTGGCTCATGGTCGCCGAGAGTACTTGTCATCACTCGGCCCTGCAGTTCGGGACAGACCGCCACCTGCCCAGTTCCTGCTTCAAGAATGCGCACATCAGTATGCCCTGCAAGAAAGGCAACATCCCCAGCAAATAACAGAGGCCCGGGTTTCTGCGAGCAGGAAATGAGCAGAAGGGCAAACAGGCAACATCGCATCGGATAAAAGAGTACCGGCAGGCCCACTTTCGAGGACCTGCCGGTATTTAAAACGGGGAGGGAAACTAGTTCCAGCCTCCTCCACCGCCACCACCGCCATTGCGTTCTTTGCGCTCTTGGGCCTGATTGACCACAAGATCACGGCCTTCAATCTCGGTACCGTGCATGGCTTCAATTGCAGCATTACCTGCTTCGTCATCGGAAAGATCGACAAAACCAAAGCCCCGAGAGCGTCCAGTTTCGCGATCACGGATAACTACTGCATCAGCAACGTCACCGTAGGAGGAGAAAAGATCCCGGAGAGAGTCGTTGTCGACCGACCAAGGGAGATTACCAACATAAATTCGCATTCTTGTTTCGTTCTTTATTATTTTCGTCCGAGAGAGAATCCGCAGCAGCCCTCGGAACAGCCGGCGACGGTCAGCCGACGATTGCCGGCGGCGGGAATTCTAACGAGAATTACCAGAAAATGGGCCATCAGTAGCGGTCGCCATCCAAATTCCTACAAAAGCCAAACTCAGATGCAGACCAGGGACACCAAGGAATCCCGTTCCTGTAACACCTCCACGAGCCAAAAAAGCTAAACCACCGCAGATGAACAACAAGCCTAAAACTTGCCTAAACACCGACGGAGGGAGAACTCCAGCGGGAGCAGGTCTCTCGAACTTGCCAAATATTGCAAGGAAGGGCAAAAACATCACAAAAAATGAAGGTATCCAGAGCAATCGACTACCCCACCAAGCAAGTGTTCCTGTTTCCCAGGTCAGACCAATGCCACCCGCCCAGAAAGCACCGCCTATAAGGAACATCATCGAAGTGCTGTGCCACAAATAGAGCGTCATTGCGGAAGCACCCAGCATCACGGTTGCGGTCCAAGGAAAAGGTTTGGCAAGCCAACGATTAAGCGGTGCTTCGCACAAGCGGATAATGCCAAATTGAAAAGCCGCCAAAGCCAGCAGAGGAATGTGAGGAGGAGTGGTATTACTGACCACTTCGCCGGGCACTCCGACCAAACTGATTGGCCAAGGTCCATCAATCAACTTAAGAAGAACGATAAGGGCAAGCCCCCCCCCACCCGCACAGAGCGCCTGAAGCTTCGCCGTACTCAAACGCTTGTCCTTCCAGGCATAACCAAGTTGATGCACAGCCCCCCACACAAAGAGATAGTTGCTCCATCCAAACAAGGTCCACGATGTGCCGAAAAAGAGTACGTCAACGAAACTAGCAAGGGCGATAGGTAGCCAGATTGTGGCCATGCCCCATCGTCTCCAAGCTGAGTAAGTCAACGGGACAAGAGCAACCACCAAGAGATATATAGCTAAAAACCAAACAGGCAGTAAAGCTGTCTGAGAAGCAATTTCGAGGGCTGCGGGGTGCAAGCCAGAGAACGTTGCAACTACTGCCACGCCGACCCAAAAGATTAATAAAACAAGAACAGGAACCAAAAGGCGCCTTACTCGCATGTGAAGCCAAGCAGCAAAAGGCACACTACTGTTCCTCGCTGCGACCCAGGTCGTCGCATTGGACCAACCACCCACAAAAAAGAAAATAGGCATAACCTGAAGAAGCCAGGTCAGGTATCGAGTCCATTCGACTTCCGTAAGAAGATGACCAAAGCTAGCTTGCCCCTCACTCATATAAGGAGCAGCAATTAGCCAGTGCCCCAGAGTGACGACACACAGAGATATCGCTCTCAAGAAATCAATCGCACGGTTCCTTGAATCCGGCGTTCCTGCCGCAATCATTCCAGCCTGAGTCCACATAGCTCTCATTCATCAAAGGATAGGAAGGCGAGAGAAATCATTCGCCAGCAAACTGCAAGTCATATCCATCGGGTAGCCTATAAGTGCAAGCAAATCCATCGCAACTCCCCTCATGTTTACATCAATCATCCTTGCGATCCCTCTGTTGGCCCAGAACTCCGGCGAACCAGAGAGCGGGTTCATACTCCTCGCGCCGCTCACTGACACCAATACTTACTTACTCGATAATCAAGCAGAAGTAATTCACACATGGCCAGGCAGCGTGACTCCAGGAAATGCGGCGTACCTACTGCCGAATGGGAACTTACTCCGCACGCTGCATCTATCGGGAACAGTCGGTGGGTCAGGAGGAGGGCTTCAGGAGATCGACCTAAATGGCAACGTTATTTTTGATTTCACTTACGACAACGCCGACCACCTTTCTCATCACGACGTAGAGGTTTTGCCAAACGGAAATGTCCTGATTATTGCTTGGGAATACATGACACGTGCTGAAGCCATTGCAGAGGGCCGTAATCCAGCCTATTTGCAAGGCCCCCTTTTCGCTCCGGATCATCTCATTGAAGTCGTACGCTCCGGACCAAGCGCTGGACAAATTGTGTGGGAATGGCATGTCATAGATCATGTCGTACAAGATTTCGACGCTACCAAAGCTAATTACGGGATTGTCGCAGATCACCCTGAATTAATTGACCTCAACTATCCCCCTAGGCGTGCCAATCAAGGTGATTGGAATCACGTCAACACGGTGGATTACCATCCTGAATTCGACCAAATTGTTATTAGCAGTCACGCCCTCAACGAATTTTGGGTAATTGATCACAGTACAACCACAGCTGAAGCTGCCTCACACTCAGGCGGTCGCAGCGGCATGGGAGGAGACATCCTTTACAGATGGGGAAATCCGGAGGCTTATGACCGCGGCACCCAAGCCGACCGCAAACTGTGGGGACAACACGATGTACAGTGGATTGAAGAGGGCAAGCCTGGGGAGGGTAATTTCCTCCTCTTTAACAATGGGAATGGTCGGCCCGCTGGACCATGGTCGTCCATTGACGAATTAACGCCCCCTGTAGATACGGCAGGGAATTACTCCCTCCAGCCCGGTGCAGCGTT
>DNPI01000012.1 GCA_003501525.1 Planctomycetota bacterium | reverse complement strand
CTTCATTACTGCCTCCACCCGGTGTCCACAGACTCCCGATGTTATCGCAACTTCCCAAACTGGCCGAAGCCAGTAGAAGAATCGGTAACAAGAAGCACGCGGGGAGATATTTCATCCGTTCCCCTATCATGACGCCCCCAGCGATGCGTTTCCGCCCTGAAATTTTGACTTTGATAGTTCTGGTTATATCAGGATGTGCAGCGCCCACACTGGAGAATAGTTCGGATTCAGCCACAGGTTTCAAAGGGCCTGTTGACCATACTCCCCTTTGGAGCCCTCTCAAGGCCGCTAAAGAGTTACAAACCGCTATTGCCTCTACCGACCGAGACAAACTAGACAGGATTCTTGACGAAGCTGATGCTGTTAACGCCGCCTGGGAGGAAGACCTGAGATATTGGCAACTACTTGGCGCTGCTCAGCTTGCTTACGCAGACATCCTTGTAGCAAGCAATGAGGGGACCTCTGCCGGGGGACTAGTTCAAGGGATGTACCTGGATGCTGGAGAGGCCTTTGAAAAAGCAGTCGCCATGGAACTTCTGCCCAGCAATTGGGAACCTATAACCTCGCTCCCCGCTCCTCACCTCGGCCTAATGTTTTCTCGGCGAGCAGCCATGAATCCAGCTGGAGCATGGCAAGCAGCTGCAAGTCTGCTCGAAGCCAAGCAAGATATTTCTCCATCCGCTTCTCTCGCTATTGGGCAGGTCGGTCTTGAATGGACTGTTGCCTGCATTCAAGCGGGAGACCCCGTTCCTGCTGCGGCAAGAAAAGCAGAAGAACTATTGCGTTCGCTAATCGAAAAAGGGCACGATTCAGCAGTCATTCCGCTGGCAGACCTCTACACATGGCAAGGCTTATCCGCCCCTGCCCGCGAAGTGCTTATCAAAAGGCTCTGTCAAGCGTGGTCAGAAGGGGCACAAAGCCGATTAAAAAATCTCGACGCAGAAAACGCACACACCTATGCCACAAGCATGGAAAGAGTGTGCGATGCTCTACCCGCTGACCCAGCAGTCCTCTGGTACCTGGGCGAAGCACGATGGCTACAGAGTTTGGCGGCTCGCAGCGAAGCAAATGGCCCTCTCACACATGAGGCCCTTGACCGAGCAGAAGAATGCTTTCTTGCATCCGCTGCGCATGAGCCTGGATTCGCGGAGTCTTGCCGCACGTGGCTCCATCTAGTCCGCACAGCGCGCGGATGGGCACTACGAGAAGAAGGCCGTATTGAAGAAGCCGCGGAGGCCTTCATCAATGCGCTGGCAGCAGACCCAATAAGCCTGGAGGCGGAGGCAACAACTGCAACATTGAGGCTAGGTATCGCCGCTGCTGCCCAGGATTTAGGCGCTGCCTCAGCTGACGGTCCCACTCCCGGACCCCCCGCAGGAGCGTCGCCAATTTTTTTACAGGTTGAGACTTTTTTATCCAAAGTCGTCGCTCTCCGTGGGGATGTCCCTGATTGGTGGAATAACCTTGGCCTTGTACGCCGTGAAATGGGAGTAGAGAGAGACAAGTCAGGAGACCCATCGGCCGCAAGTGATTATTTTAAGGGTTCTTGGGACGCTTACAGCCGTTGTGTTGAACTCGCTCCAGAAGATACCCGCTTAGTAAATGACCGTGCTCTCATCGCCGTTTATTACCTAGACGAGCATTGGGAGCTAGCAGAGCGGGAACTACACAGGGCAATAGAAATGGGGACGCGTCAACTCGCTGAGTTAAATCCCGATATCCCGGAATTAGAGCAACGCGATCTTGACGAAGCTGTCGGTGACGCATGGGAGAATCTGGCCTATCTAGATGTCATTCGCCGTGGGAGAATAGACCGGGCTCCAAAGTACCTCGAAGAGAGCGTCAAACATTATCCCTTTGAGGGCCGATACGGAGTCATGAAAGTCCGTCAGCAAATGGAAAAAAAATGATTATTCTTCCGCTCGCAGCCGCCCTTATCTTTCAAACAGCCTCTTTAGAAGAAGCCGTTCGAGAGGCTTCCACCTTGGCTGAAGCAGGCTCGTGGGGCGAAGCCAAAGATCTTTTACAAGAGGCCGGAGTAGAACAATCAACCGAGGGAGCCGCTTTGGCTCTTTACGGCCGATGTTTTCTGCGGCATGTCGAAGCCCAAATAGGCTCGGGTGAACTTTCAGGCTTGGAAGTAAACGACGCATTTCTCGATGCAGCTGACTGGTTGGAGCGCGCGGTCAAAGCTGGAGGCGGCTCCCTCGCAGCCATCGACTGGTCAGAAGCTTTATTGAACGCCGGCGACACTCGAATGGCTCTAGGCGCAGCCTCTGATGGACGCGAAAAGTTCCCTCAAGACGCTTCCTTAATCCTCCAATGGGCACGCGTTCGGGCCGTACAAGCTCAAAATTTCAAAACAATGGATGCTCTTGAGAAAGCCTCCTCGGCTTGGCAAGAAGCCGCCGAAGCCTGTGGTGAAGCTATGGAGCAGGCCCCTAATGAAGCGGAACCTTGCGTAAGACGCGGCGAAAATCTTCTCTGGCTAGCATCAGTAGACACTGAAACCAACCGCCGCGAAGAAGCCATCGCCTGTTGGACCGAAGCACTCTCCCGTAATCGTGAGAATGTTGATCTTGGCGGAATGGTCGCTTGGCTGGGAACGGATGCCGCCCCCCTCTTAGCAGCTTGCGCCAAAGATTCCCCGAAAGACCCAATGCTGCGATGGTTTGAAGGGATGGCTTGGTATAGCGGTGCACCTCGTGACTGGAAGAAAGTACGCTCCGCATTTGAAGCGGTGTTAGACATCGAACCGACCTTTACTAACGCTAATTTCTTTCTCGCCCAAGGATCGTTTGATGAAGGTACCCGGCTATTAGCCAACGAAGAAGAAGGAAGATCCGGACAAGCCTTCCGCTACTCCTCAGCGAAATGGGCCAAATATCTAGCCGACTTTGGAGAGGCACACTTAGCTGACTCAGCACTTGCTGAGCGTATTGATTGGCTAGTCACTAAAGGAACCATGAAAGATGCTGTCGGCCTGCTGGAATGGCTCACACGAGCAAGGCCAGGAGATGCCGAAGCCTGGCAAAATTTAGGGTTTTTCCTACGGGATACTCGTAAGTACGAAGAATCTCTGGCTGCCTATAAAAAGGCATTAGAAATCACCCCTAAGGACCCTCAAATCCTTAATGATGCTGCCGTGATTCTTCACTACTACCTAAAGCGGGATGACGAAATCGCACTCGCTTGGTACGAAGAAGCTGCTGCAATAGCAGCTTCTCAGCTTGACTCGTCTACTTTGCTGGACAAAGACGCCCGTTCACGAGTTGAAATTGCTCTACGTGACGCGCGCACTAATCTCGCCCGACTCAAGAAAGGCGATCGCAGAAATCGATAGGATTACTGAGCCATGCGAATCGTCATCGGAGGGGAAGACGATGTCGCCGTCAGACTGGCGGAGGCATTACAAGTCGAACATGACGTAACTGTCGTTGCTCCTAGCTGGGCCCGCGGCAGCAAGCTTGAAAATATGGAGATTTCCGTGGTACATGGTTTGTGCACTTCAGGTGAGGCGCTCGCTGAGGCAGACATCGAGCACGCTGATGTCTTTGTAGCTTGCACACCAGTTGACGAACGAAATCTCTTGGCCTGTGCAGAAGCAAAGCAGCTTGGCCCCAAAAATGCTGTTCAAGCTGATGGGACTGCTGCCCCGTCTCTAAAAACAATCTGCTTCCTGCGTCGACTCGATGTCCAATCCACCGAGCAAGAAGCTAACCGATTGGCTAAGCCACTCGGCATTGACCACTTGGTCATGCCTTCCGAAAAACTCGGTCAAGAAATTTCTCGGATTGTTCTTGTACCCGACGCGCTTGACTATGAAATCTTCGAAAATGGTCAGATTCGCTTAATCAAACAAGAAATCCCTGAAGGCTCGCACATCACGGAAGGCACATTAAAGGAAATAGGTACTCCTGAAGATGTTGTCCTCATCATGATTCAAAAGGACGATGAGCCACCATGTGTACCAAATGGCTCCACACGCTTCCAAGCAGGTGACAGGCTCACCGCAGTCGGCAACATGCGTGGAATTCACCGACTACAGAGCAAGTGGCTCCGCGACCCTTCACGTGAAAAATCACCGCGGCGAGTTACCGTCGTTGGAGCGGGTGTCGTCGGCATGCATGTCGCTTTAGGCCTCGAGAAAGCAGGATGGCGAGTCAAGGTGATAGAGTCTGACCCTGAACGCTGCGCAGAGATTGCTGGGAAACTGAAAAAAGGGCTAGTCCTAGAAGGAGACGGGTCTGACATAGAGCTCCTTCAAGATGAATATATCGGCGATGATCCTGTACTCATCGCAGTCACCTCAAATGACGAGAACAACCTTCTTGTCAGCCTTCTCGCAAATCAACTGGGAGTGCGCCGCGTAATTACTCGAGCCGACAAGACGAGCAACGAAAAGCTTTTCGAAGATGTTGGAGTAGACGTTGTCCTGTCCACTCGAGGAACTGCGATTAACTCTGTGCTCGAAATCGTCAACCCAAGACGTGATTTAGTGCGCGAACTTGAGCATGGTGATCTCTCCGTACTCGAACTCGAAATCCCAGCCGACCTCCCCCCCAAGCCACTAAAAGAATTCTCTATAGATGGAATGTTCGCCATCGTTGGCGCCATAATTCGCAACGACAAGGTCACTGTTCCACGAGGAGAGCATGTGATTCAAGGCAGCGACAAAGTTCTCGTTTTCTGTGCAAAGTCAGACGAGGAAGACGCTCGTCGACTCTTCGACCAGTTCACCTTAGACGGGGACTAAAATGCGACTCGCTAGGGTCTTAGGGGTAGTAGGCCGACTGCTTCGGATGTTCAGCCCCGGCTTTGCGGTTCCACTACTGCTCGGAACGTACGACGGTTTTTACGGAGGTGAAACAGCAGGCAATGCTGCTGGAGTAGGGCGCACACTCACTGCTAGCGGTTGGAACGGCGCATGGGATGGAGGCTTCCCTTTCCTGGCAGGAGGCATCATCACTTGGGTCGCCGGGTTCATCCTCTCACGTGGCCTGAAGGGGGATGAAGGTTTTCGTCGCAGCGAAGCGTTCGGAATAGTGGGCTTCTCTTGGTTGTTCGTTGCCTTGTTTGGCGCAATCCCTTACTTGCTCGAGGGCTTGAGCACTGTAGATGCCTGGTTCGAATCGATGTCGGGTTTTACCACCACTGGCGCCACGATTCTCACGAATTTTGAATCCCACACACGGGCGTTTTTCCTCTGGAGAGGAATGAGCCAATGGATTGGTGGCCTTGGAGTTATCGCTCTTTTTGTGGTCGTTCTCCCTCAATTGCGTATTGGTGGACGACAACTATTTTTCGCAGAAGCAAGCTCAGGAGTACCAGGCGAAGTCATTAGCCCAAAAATCCAAGAATCAGCCCGAAGACTTTGGATTTTGTACGGATTTTTGACGGTACTAGTAATCACGCTTCTGCATGTCGTTGCAAAATTGCCACTCTTTGACGCCTTGTGTCACGGACTCACCACAGTCTCTGCCGGCGGATTTAGCCCCCACCCGGGATCAGTTGGTGGATATGCCAACCCCACCGCAGAATGGATACTCATCCCATTTATGCTAATCGCAGGGATCAGCTTTCCTTTGCTTTGGGTAGTGTTCAGTCGAAAACCCTTGGAATTTTTTAGAGATGGTGAGCTGCGTTTTTACCTCATCAGCGCTGGGATTGGAGCTGCTGGAATTGCCTGGATTCT
>DNPI01000134.1:16028-16184 GCA_003501525.1 Planctomycetota bacterium | reverse complement strand
GGAGCCGCTCTGGCTCTAGTTTTCGCTCTTCTCTTTCAGCGTCGCGTTATGGCTGCTCCGGCAGGCAATGAGCGCATGCAGGAACTCGCACGTGCCATTCAAGACGGCGCAATGGCGTTTCTCAAAACGGAATATCGAGTTCTGTCATTTTTCGTT
>DNPI01000134.1:15308-15684 GCA_003501525.1 Planctomycetota bacterium | reverse complement strand
GGGGCTTTGGTTTCTTGGCGATGCAAAAGGAGGTGGAGCTGAAACAGTTCTTGCCTTTTTTGCTGGCGCCATAGCCTCAGCTCTTGCTGGCTGGATTGGCATGCATACTGCTACGCGAGCGGCGGTAAGGACTACCGAAGCCGCACGAGAGGGTTTAGCTCCAGCGTTGCAAGTTGCCTTTTCCTCAGGAACGGTGATGGGGCTGACGGTTGTTGGCCTTGGAGTGCTTGGCCTTGCGACGTTTACCTGCCTCTACGGGGCTGACGAACTTGCGCTGCAAAAAGTTCTAGGGTTTAGTTTTGGAGCAAGTTCAATTGCACTTTTTGCTCGGGTTGGTGGGGGGATTTACACGAAAGCTGCAGATGTAGGAGCAGAC
>DNPI01000134.1:0-15004 GCA_003501525.1 Planctomycetota bacterium | reverse complement strand
AAAGCTGCAGATGTAGGAGCAGACTTGGTGGGCAAAGTTGAGGCGGGTATCCCGGAGGACGATCCGAGGAATCCAGCGACCATTGCTGACAATGTCGGGGACAATGTTGGGGATGTTGCTGGCATGGGCGCTGACCTTTTCGAATCGTATGTAGGTTCCATCATTGCAGCGATGACTCTGGGCGCCGTGGCCGTTGCCCTAGATGGAGGTAGTGGACTAGTTTCGCTTCCGCTGGCCATTGCTGGAGCGGGAATAATTGCCTCTATCGTGGGAACTTTCTTTGTGAAGACTTCTGATGAGTCTCAAATCCACGCGGCCTTATTCCGCGGCCTTATGGTTGCATCAATCGTCCTTGTTGGGTTCGCATGGTACTTGTGTAATTCAGCCGGGCTGGACTTTGGTGCGAAAAATGGGCTACACCTCTTTTACGCCATTCTTGCTGGGTTGGCCTCTGGTGTAATTATCGGAAAAATCACTGAGTACTACACGGCTTTTGAGCATAAGCCTGTCCAGTCAATTGCAGAGCAATCTGAAACAGGGTCAGCGACGAACATTATTTCCGGCATTGGTGTTGGAATGAAGTCAACGGCTGCACCTGTTGTGGTCATTTGCGTCACTATTGGAGTAGCTTTTGCCATGGGTGGTGTATATGGCATTGCTCTTGCTGCTGTCGGCATGCTGAGCACTCTTGGGATATCTTTGGGCGTAGATGCATACGGCCCGGTAGCGGACAACGCTGGTGGTATGGCTGAGATGGCGGAGTTGCCCCCTGAAGTACGCGAGCGGACTGATGCGCTTGATGCTGTGGGCAATACGACGGCTGCGATTGGAAAAGGATTTGCAATCGGCTCCGCGGCCTTAACGGCATTAGCTTTCTTTAGTGCTTTTGGGGCTAAAGCTGGCTTAGAGCTATCTATTAATAACCCTGATGTTGTTATTGGCCTCCTGCTAGGGGCAATGCTTCCCTTCTTGTTCGGCGCGATGACTATGGAAGCTGTCGGGCGCGCGGCGTTCTCAATGATTGAAGAGGTGCGCCGTCAATTCCGTGAAATTCCTGGGATCCTCGAGGGAACTGGAAAGCCGGACTACGCTGCCTGCGTGGCGATTTCGACAAAGGGAAGTATTCGCGAAATGGTTCTGCCTGGCCTTTTGGCGATAGCAGCACCCGTCGCTGTTGGGATGTATAGCGTGACAATGCTTGGTGGCTTGCTTGCGGGTGCGCTCGCCAGTGGAGTCATGATGGCCATTTTTATGGCGAACGCTGGAGGGGCCTGGGACAACGCTAAGAAGTACATTGAAAAAGGTCACCATGGCGGGAAAGGTTCTGAACCTCACAAAGCTGCGGTAGTTGGCGACACTGTTGGAGATCCGTTTAAAGACACTTCAGGTCCCAGTCTGAACATTCTTATCAAGCTGATGTCGGTGGTGAGCCTGCTCCTCCTCCCTTTCTTTATAGCTTGAGCTGAGATTGGATATTAAATCGACGGAGACTCGCGAGTCTCGTGTGCTTGCAGCAAAGCTTGCGCAGCTTGCACATGACTCTAAATGCGAAGAGATTCGCATTTTGGAAGTCGCTGAATACCTTTACATTACGGATTATTTCGTTTTAGTGACTTCTGGGTCATCTCGTCAGACGAGGGCTCTTGCGACCTCTATGCAGGAAGAGGGGAAAAAGTCGCTAGGGGCCAAGGGAGTCGTTGAGGGTTCGCCTGGGTCAAACTGGTGGCTTTGCGACTTCGGGACCGTTGTGGTGCACATCCTCGATACGGATTCGCGCGAGTTTTATGCCTTGGACGATTTGTGGGCTGACGCGATAGCGGTTCCTTTCGAGGCGAGCTAAGAATCTTCTTGCTTCGAGGTTGCCCGCTCTGCCCTTTGCTGGCGGATTCGTGAAAGTTTTTCGACTTGCGCTGCTCGCCATCTTCGGAAAAGCCACCATCCCAAAACAATTCCGAGGATTATTATTGGAATTTCAAACTTGTGAATTAAGGCTAAAGCGTAGTCAAGGTTTTCAGCGAAGAGGCGGCCGATAAAGACTGATGCCGGCACCGTTAGCAGGGCGCCTAATGAATCTAATAGAGCGAATCTCCAAAGAGGCATGCCTAGATTCCCAGCAATGAAATAAGCCATTAAGCGAATGCCAGGAAGAAATCTGGCAGCGAAAACGGCCTTGGCGCCATGAGCGAAAAATATTTTTTGGAAGCGGGCACGTCTCGCCGGTTGAAATTTCTTGCGCAGAAAGGGCCATTGGTAGACACGTTCTCCTGCGAATTTTCCCATCCACCAAATGAAAGAATCTCCAAGGAGTATGCCGGCATAGCACCACCCCATAGCCCCCCAGAAGCTTAAATCGCCAGTTGCAACGAAATAACCTGTCCCTAGGAGGACGATTTCTTCAGACCACGGGGGGAGACCAAGCCCGCACAGGAGCAGTAGGCCAAAGGCCCACAGCCCTGGATGGCTTGCAAGAATCTCAAGGACTGATTCCACGGCTAAATTCTAATCCGTTGTTTCAAGGGAAGAATCCTAGGAGAATAGCAATCATGAAGATTTGCCGTAGAGGCACTCCGGATGTTTGGGAAATATCACCTGGCCAAGTGATTGGGAGACTTAAGTCCTGCGCAATCCAAATCGACGATTCGAGCATTTCGCGGCAGCATGCCCGAATTGAGGAGCGCGCAGAGGAGTTGTGGATTGTTGATATGGGGTCTTCTAACGGCACTTTTCGGAACGGGCAAAAAACGCGCGCCTTTCCGCTGATGGCTGGCGATCTTCTTACTCTGGGCAAGGTAGCTTGTGATTTAATCGAAGAGACGGGCCAAGGGGATGTTGTGGGTAATGTTTCGGCAGAAATATCGGATGCAGATGCCCGTCGCGCTCAAATTCGAAGAGAGTTAAATACGCCTGAAAAATCTCGTGGGTTTGGGGACCTTGATCAACAGCCAGCCGAGATCAAATTCCTTGCCCTTGCTTTGGGCTGCGGGATGCTGTGGGGGGCCATGGAACTTGTCCAGTGGATTAGTGCCACAATGAATGGTGGCTAGCGGCCCTGCCGCATTTCTATCGCTTCTTCGTAAGCCTCCGCGGTAGCCTGAGCCGTTGTTTCCCAGGTGAAGTTGCTGGCTCTGATTCCCAGGACTGCGGAGGCTTGCTTGCGCCACCAATCTTCGGTGGCAATGCGTTCAATGCCTTCCGCAATCGAGTCCACCTCGTGCGGGTCTACGCGGAGTCCGGCTTCTCCGGCAACCCAAGAAGCTGCCGTTCCATCTCCTACAACTACGGCTGTTCCGCAGGCCATCGCCTCTAGTACAGGCAACCCGAAACCTTCGTGGAGTGAGGAGTGCACCAGCGCGGTCGCCTGTTGGTACATCAGGCACAATTCTTCATCATTGGCTTGCGGGATAAACTGAATCTTTTCAGCCCATTGGCTGGATGAGCAGCGATTTACAAAATCTTTGCTTTCGCTGCCTCTTCCGCCGACGATAACCCAGTTTTCCTCTACCCCATTTCTCCACGCCACTTCCATTGCTTTCAGGGTTCTGGAGTAGTTTTTCCTCGGCTCCAGGGTGCCCACAGAGAGGAGGAATTTCTTTTTTGATTCTTTGGGTGCCTCTGGCATGCGAAATAGCGGCGAGACGCCGTGTGGGATTACACGAACTTTGTCCGGCGCTACGCCCAGCAACTCGGCATCTTTGCGACAAGGCTCGCTCGGAACGATTACCAGATCGGCAATCGCTAGCATGCGCCTGACTCTGTCTAGAAGATTGCTCGTTTTCCATCCATGGAAACTCGGGTCAACGGCAAAGCCTGCATCGTGTAATGTCATCACAGTTGCGGCACTTCGCACTCTTGGCCAAGCGAAGTCTGTCCAGTGGAAGACATCGACTTTGGCTGGAAATCTGCCTGCATCTAGTCCCGGTATATGATGCAGCTTGTCCATGACTCGGCCAGGCAAGAATCCTCGATGAATCTTGTATTGGTCGGTCTGAAGCCCTCTTGGAATTTTTTGGCCGCCGCGCCATGAGGGTGCGAACATTTCTAGGAATGGGGCCGATTCTATTTTTGTTAATGCAACCGCGAGTTCTCGGACATAGCGACCAACTCCAGCGTAATCGAATAACGCTGGCCGAATGTCGTAGCCGACTCGCCTCACGCTTTGACTTTACCTTCTCCTGTGAGCCGGTTTTTTAGAGCGGCTGAAACAGCTTCGGTGAAACCTGCTGTACTGAGCGTACCTCCTAAATCCTGGGTGGATTGTCCGTTGCCGATGGCGTCTCGGACCCCCTCCGCTAGGCAGCCCCCAAGGGCTCTAAATCCGGAGTGTTCGAGCAACATTGCGAATGCCCAAAAAGCAGCTGCGGGGTTGCATATCCCCTTTCCTGCGATGTCAGGTGCTGTGCCTCCTGCTGGGTCAAACATTGCTAAATCTGTATTCCCTGCCTCATCAAAGGCGTAAGAAGCGCTTGCCCCGAGCCCCATTGAGCCGACAAGGCCGCAAGCTGCATCAGACAGGAAATCACCGTATTCATTTGGGCAAACGACTACCCGATAGTCTTCTGGTCGCATAATGAGCTTTGCAAGAAGAGCGTCGAATAGTTCGGTTTGATGCTGAACTTCGGGGAAATCTTTAGCTACTTCCTCGACCGTTTCCTCAAACAATCCATCGGTGGCTCTTTGGATTGTGTGTTTGGAAGTACTGACCAGATTGCACCCAAGGCGTTGTGCTAGAAGGAAACCGAATCGCGCCGCTTCTTCTGAGGGACCTCTTTCTATTACTCGAACTGAGACCGCCGCTTCAGACCCTACCCGTCGGCCTGCGTCCTCATAGGTCCCTCCAACGGCGATGCGAACGATGTGGAGGTCTACGGTGCAATCGTGTCGTGTTTTGACTCCAGGAATCGAGACTACTGGGCGGTGGATGACCGAAAAATTGAACCGTTCCCGAAGGATTTTGTTCGGGCTGATGCCTTCGGTCACGGTCGGGTATTTGAGAGCAATGCGGTGACTATGCATCGCAGCTTCAGCCTCTTCGAAGGCTTCTTCCGAATTTACTTGGCGATTTTCGAGCGAGAGGTCAATAGGTTGAAATCGAATCTCCAAAGGGAGGTCTTCAGCGATGCGGTGAATGCTCTCCGACAATTCGGCTGAAATCCCATCTCCGTGGAATTCTGCGATGTTCAAATTTTCTGATGCTGGCATGAGTCTTATGTATGGTTCTTCTGACCCCTCATTCTATCCTGCTTAGGCCTAGGATAGTTGAGTATGGAGAAATCGATTTGGCCCTGTTTCGTCCTTTTACTGGTGGGCTGTGGTCCACCAGCAATGACGCGAGGAATCGACGGCGTTCAAATCCCTGAAGATTTCCTTGTAGAGATTGTGGCCCAGGCCGAGCCGGAAGAAGGCTCTTGGGTTTCGATGGCTTTTGCCCCTGACGGATCTCTTTTCGTTTCACCGCAATCGGGCAGGATCCTTCATTTCCCTGCGGGGGAAGATGTAGGTTCATTGGGGAAGCCTAGCCCTATTCCATTTCCGGTAGGTCAAGCGCAAGGCCTTTGCTGGGCATACGACTCTTTGTATGCCAATGTTGTAGGCCCGGCGGATGGCGACGGTGGGCTACACCGTCTTTTTGATCACGACGCTGACGGTCAGCTGGACGAGCATCGCCATCTCAAGTCTTATGGCCCTGCTTCTGAGCATGGTGTCCATGCGATTGTTCCTGGCCCCAGCGGTGGTCTTTTTATGGTTTGGGGGAACCACGTGCAGGTGCCTGAGGGGTTCGCTTCTGAAGGCTCCCCTGTTGCCGATTCCTGGGAAGACACCCTCCTGCCCTCTATCCCAGACCCTCGTGGACATGCTCACGGGATTGGAATGCCTGCAGGGACACTTTGGCGCACAGATGAGGATGGGGAAGAGTGGGAACTGTTGGCCGGCGGGATGCGAAACGTTTATGACATCGCGTTTACCTCTGATGGTTCTCTTTTCGGATATGACTCAGATATGGAATGGGATATAGGAACGCCTTGGTACCGTCCGCCGCGGTTGCTCCATCTTGTTGCAGGAGGTGACTATGGATGGCGAACAGGTTCTGGGAAATTAGACCCTGGCTGCCCTGATACGCTCCCGGCAGTTGTTGATACGGATTTGAGTTCACCGACGGCTGTATTGGCTACGCGCGAGCTTGCTAGTTCCAAATCCTTTGACTGTGATTTGTTGTTAGGGGATTGGGCGTATGGTCGCATTTTGGCCGTTACGCTTGTTCCAGACGGCAGCTCTTTTCGTGGTTCTGTTCGAGTTTTTGCCGAAGGTCGACCTTGGAATATCACTGACCTTGTCTCTGGCCCTGCTGGCAATCTTTGGGTGCTTACCGGAGGACGCGGGACACCTTCTACGATTTATCGCATTACGCACCAATCTCGCGCGGCGGCATTCAAGCCATTAGCGCCAGAGGAGAGAAGCCCCCCGGAGTATTGGAAAGACGAGGTTCGTGAGCCTTCTCTTGCTTCTGGGGAAATGCTTACACCCTCTGCTTCTATTTGGGCTGATTTAGGTTCGGCAGATCGTTTTGTGCGCTGGGCGGCGAGAATGGAGCTTAAGCAGGCTCCTGTCTCCGAGTGGGGCGCTATTTTTACTGGAGAGTGGGCTTACCAAGGGGCCAAAAGGGCTTTGCTCGATCCTTTGGGCGATGCAGGTTTTTTGGCTGAAGCGGAGGCAAAGTTGGCTATTGCTCAATCCGAACCGGAATGGAGTTTAAAGGTTTGGAGCAAGCTCCTTTGGGGTGACCAGTGGCCATTCCAGAACGACATCAGTCTGCTAGAACTTCGCACAGCCCAAGTGATTTTTTCCCGGCATGGAGACCAAATTCCGGAAAGGGCAATTAAAGATTTTTTGAAGCGTCTTGAGTTTTATTTTGGGAATCTTGAAGGGCTTGCTGAGCGACTCGCGCTTGAGCTGATGGTTGCGCTAGAGGCTCCGAATCTGCCGGAAATGCTTCTTGACCGAATGGCTTCCCCGGTCCCCCGGAACAGTCAAATGCATGCTGCTTTGCTCCTTCGATTGGTGTCTAAGGGCTGGGACCGTGATACCCAACGCCGGGCTCTTAACTGGACTCGTGATGTTAGCAATCAGCCCGGGGGAGCCAGTTTGGAGGGGTTCCTCAATGCTATTGCTGCCGATTTAAGAAGAGTAAGCGGTCCGGTTGAATGGGATAAAGTCGCAGCGGCTTTACCTCCACTTGAACCGCCAGATTGGGAGGTGGGGTTAGTCGAGAGAAGCTTTGTGCGGGAGTGGACCACTGATGCTGCATTAGAAGAGAGCAATAAATTTGAGCATCTTGCTTCGGCGGATCGTGGCTTTAGGACGCTGTCGAGTGCGGGCTGTTTGGCTTGCCATCGATTTAATGCAAATGGGCATGGCCTTGGGCCGGATTTAACAGGTGTGGGTAGACGATTTGATAGGCGAACTGTGCTGGAAGCAATTATTGAGCCCGGAAAAGTTGTTTCTGACCAATATCGTGATGTCCCAATGCCACCCGGGCTGCTGAATACTTTTGGGGCTTCAGAAATTGCTGACCTCCTTCTTTTTCTCGAACTTGGAGCTCGGTAGCTCGTCGTTGCCCCTAATGAAGTCGATAACCCCTTCTGAGCTTGAGAAATGTTTGGAAAGCGGTGATAGCGTCCGATTGCTTGATGTCCGAGAAGAGGGCGAATGGGCTATTTGTTCGATTCCAGGAGGAATACTCCGGCCACTGTCCAGAGCAGAAGCGTGGTTGGCTGAAGAAGCGCAATCAGCAGAGCCCGTCGTCGTTTATTGCCATCATGGGATTCGCAGTGCGCGCGTTTGCGAGGCCTTACGCCATTTAGGCAAGGAAAATGTTCGGAATCTGACGGGAGGGATTGATGCTTGGCGAGTAGATGTCAATCCTTCGATGCCTGCCTACTAGCCTAGAAAGGGTCTGCGTGGACGGTGACTTGGCATCTAGGTACCGCCGCTTCCAGCGCTTCGCCGACTTCTTCGCTAAGGTCATGAGCTTCGACGAAAGAAAGATTCCTATCAATGTCGAGATGAATTTCGATGAACACTTCGGCCCCTGAGCGGCGAGTTCGTAGGTCATGGAAACCGGCAACCTTTGGACTGAATTTTGAAACGGTGTTCAGGATGGCTGCGGCTTCATTCGGTAGAAGCCCTCGGTCCATCAGAGAATCTAGAGCCTGCAAAAAGACTTCGCGCGCTGTGTTTAGAATCCAAATCGCGATGGCAAGTCCGACTAAGAGGTCCGGCCAAGCTCTACCGCCTAAGAGCTCCGTGAGCGCTAGGCCGGCGATAACGCCGAGGTTGAGGAAGATGTCGCTTGCGTAGTGTTCACTGTCTGCTGCTAGTGCTGGAGATCCTGTTTTTGCCGCAACCTGACGCAAACGGCGCACTTGCCATCCTGTTACGAGGAGAGAAAGCGCAATGATTCCGATGGCAATCCAAGGGAAATCCACAGCTGCAGGGCTGGGGGAGAGGAAGCGTTGGCTTGTGTGAATCGCGAGGCCTAGTCCAGAGAAAAGGATGAACAATGACTGGAAAAGCGCTGCTAGCCCTTCAGCTTTTCCGTGACCCCATGGGTGGTCTGCGTCCGCGGGTTTTCCAGAGGTGATGACTGCCCAGAAAACTAGGACTGATGCAAGAACATCGAGCAGTGAATCCAACGCTGATCCGAGTACGCCGGAGGATCCGGTCAAAAGGAAAGTGGCCCCCTTGACTAAAACCAAACCAACTGCGACTTTGACGGTAGTGCGGGCCGCAGCGATACGCGTTTCTGATCCGTTTTCCATGCTTGGTGCCTGGGGAAGGAAACCTAGGCCCGGGACGACCATACTCTAAGAAGATGAGTTCGATTTTTCGCCAGTTTGGGCTAGCCCCTCTTAAGGGAGGGCTACTTATTGGGATTGGCCTTTTTGCATTGGCTTTCATTTTCCTGGTGCAGGACCCCTCATCGGAAGAGCGAGGAGAATCCGGAGACTTAGCTTCTGTTCCCATTGGTGAGCTAGAAGAAGTCGCGGAGTCTGCGCCGGAGGTTGTTGAAGCGGGGCCTTTACCTCTACCTGGTACAGGTCCATTAGTCGTAGAAATGCGCTGGCTGGGATCGCTTGGGTTTAATGCGGATAACCCCGCCGGCACAGCTACTTTGCTTGGTCGAGTTGTCGACGAACGTGGCGCGGCTTTGTCAGGTGCCGAAATTCAGATTTTGGGAGGTCCACAGGCGGGCAAAACAACACGCTCATCTTCGAGTGGGGAGTATCGATTACTAGGACTTGTCCCCGGTGCCCAATTCTTATCGATTAGAGTCCCCGGCCGCTTGCCGGTTGCTCGGATTCAACGAGCGGGTGCGCGGCGTTCGTTCTCTCGGAATTTCGTTGTTGGTTCCCCAGTATCGATTGAGGTTCTTATTCGCAATCATGAAGGGGACCCTCTGGAGGGAGCGCGAGTTGAAACTGATTTCGGAACTCAGGCGGCTTTTAGTGACAAAGAGGGTAAAGCCCTTCTTGCTCAGGTCCCCTCTTCTCCTCGCACGCCGCTCGATATCAAGGCTGAGGGCTATGTGCCAATTCGATACGAGTTAGACCTCCTCGGCAAACCTCAAGCAGGTCCAATCGAAGTTTCGTTGCCGCCTCTAACCCAAGGCGCGGCGATTCAAGGTCGAGTGACATCTTGGCCGGGGGGGGATTTGCCGCGAGTCACGGTTGTGCCGCGCGCTCGCCAGCCTGGGGCCATTCAGCCTATATGGGAGATGTGGCAAGACCTAGAGGTTGATCCCGCGGGTCGTTTTCGGCTTGAAGGTTTGCCTTTTCAAGTTGTAGATGTGAGAGTTTTTCACTCTTCTGGTGTGGCCAGTCCAAGAGTGCGAACAGTGCGTCCATCGTCAGAATTTGCGACTACCGTAGATTTTGTAATTCGTGCGGGGGAGGGGAGAGTGCACGGGAAAGTCGTGAACATGGCTGGTGAACCGCTGAGCGGTGTTCGGGTTTCCTTGGAAGCCGAGAATCCATCCGCAGTGCTGGGGAGACTTTACCCAGGATTAGATCAATCACCAGGATTAGTGAGGTTGCCTGTGCCTGCGGCTGTGAGGAGAACGATAGTTACAAATAAAAGCGGTGGTTTTGATTTCGCGATTGGGGATCACCCCAAAGGGAGTGGGGCTCTTGTGCTTCTGGCCGAAGGGCCGGGCTTGGAGCCACTGCGCAGAATAGTGAAAGTCGCGCAAAGTGATGTCGTCCTTGAGATGCGCCCTGAATCCCGACGCGGATCTATTTACCTTGAAGCTCGTGCTGGCGTTGAAATCCCTCCAGTCGAATGGTATTTGGAGGGAGAGGCTCTTCCTTCACGCGAAGGACTCGTTGAGGGCACTTACTCGGTTACGGTCTCGCGGGGAGGGGAAATCATTCTCAGTCGCGAAGCACTTCAAGTACGAGGGGGCACTTCGCTGAAAATCGGGCGTTAAAAGGTCTTTTGGACGACTTGCGTGCCCGAAGCTCCAAGCGCCTAAAATACCAAGATGCCTGCCATCTCTTTGGGCGAGGGCCTTTCGGCTGACGACCTTCTCGCTGCTGTTGCGAAGCCTCCCGCGATTAAGCTCGGGAAGGATGCTCGTGCCAGGATGAAGCGTTCTCGGGCTGTCATAACGAAACTTGTTGCTGGCGATGAAGCTGTTTATGGAGTCAACACAGGTTTTGGAGCTCTTGCTCGGACTCGCATTGCTTCAAGTGGTGTCCACCGCCTACAGCGGAACCTTTTACTCTCTCACGCCGTTGGTACAGGCCCGGATTTGTCGGAGATAGAGAAGCGCTTGGCCTTGTTATTGAAGATGGAAGCTCTGGCCAATGGGTTCTCTGGTGTTCGGATTGGGGTCGTGCAGTGGCTGATGAAGATGTATCGGTCAGGCTGGCTTCCACGGGTCCCTTCTCAAGGAAGCGTTGGAGCAAGCGGTGACCTTGCCCCCCTTGCCCATCTTGCCTTGCCAATTATTGGCGCTGGAGAAATGGTGTCTCCCGAGGGGCGCATAATCAGTACGCGTCGGGCTCTTGCCCGCATTGGCCTTAAGCCGATGCAGCTAGAAGCGAAAGATGGCTTGGCGCTTGTTAATGGCATGGAAATCACCAACGCCATGGGATTGCACGCATGGGCCCGCTTATTGAATGCCTCTCGAACGGCTGACGCTGTAGGTGCCTTAGCTGTGGAGGGCCTTATGGCGAGCCATAGCCCGTTTGATTCGAGAGTTTTTCGACTTCGACCCCACCCAGGTGCAAAAAAGGCAGCGGCTAACTTACGAAAAATGTTGGAGGACTCTGATGTGGCCCAATCGCACATCGATTGCGATCGTGTACAGGACCCTTACTCCTTCCGCTGCATGCCTCAGGTACATGGTGCAGCTAAAGATGCGGTTGCTCATCTTGGCGGCGTTTTGGTTAGAGAAGCAGGCAGCGTGACCGATAACCCTCTTGTTTTTGGAGGGTCAAGGCCTGTGGTTTCTGCGGGGAATTTTCATGGACAGCCGCTGGCCATTCCTCTTGATCAAGCCGCAGTTGCGGTTTGTGCCTGGGGGAATATTTCGGAGAGAAGAATTGCAACTTTGGTTAACCCTTCAATGTCGGGGTTGCCGGCATTTCTAACCCCTAAGCCCGGCTTGAATTCAGGGCTGATGATGGCTCAAGTCACAGCTGCTGCTCTGGCGAGCGAAAATAAAGGTTTGGCTCATCCAGCGAGTGCTGACACGATTCCCACCGACAATGACCAAGAGGATCATGTCTCGATGGCTCCGATTGCAGCTCGGAAGCTGCATCGCGCTATCGATAACCTTGAGGGGATTCAGGCGGTAGAACTGCATGCAGCGGCCCAGGCGAGAGAATTCAATTCGGATTTAAGGGCCGGAAAAGGGGCGGAGGCTGTTTACCGTCTTGTGCGCCGCAATCTGCCTCCTTTGGGCAATGATCGCTATATGGCGCCCGAGTTCGAGCGTCTACGCGAACTTGTTGCCTCAGGCGCGGTTGTAGTTGCGGCTGAGAAGGCCGTTGGGGAGTTAGACGCTTAGAACGCGTCCGCGTCGCGGTAAGCCTGGACTACTGCCATTTCACCCTCTTTGCCACCTTGAGAGTTGCCATGCTCCATTCCGAGCACGCCAGAAAACCCTTTGCTGTGAATGTTCTTAAAGACATTGCGGTAATTGATTTCCCCGGTGCCAGGTTCGTTTCGGCCTGGGTTGTCGCCGACTTGGAAATAACCGATTTCGTCCCAGAACTGGTTTATGTTTGGAATTAAATTCCCTTCAGCAATTTGTTGGTGGTAAATATCGAAGAGAATTTTGACTGCTGGTGAACCAACCGCTTTGCAGAGCATGTAGGCGTGATCGCTTCGCTCAAGATACATTCCGGAATGATCGCGGAAGTTGAGTGGCTCCATGACCATTACGAGATTGTGCGGCTCGAATATCTCCGCTCCTCTTTTCAGCATCTCAATTGCGTCAGCATCTTGGGTGCCTTGTCGCGCCCGAGGGTTTTGGTCACCGAGGACGATTGTCATCCACTTGGCGCCGACTCGCTTGGCAACCTCGACTGACTTGTTGAGATCACTAAGGAAAGCCTCCATGTGTTTTGAATCGCCGGTCGTGAAAGACTTCTTGCCAAAGGCCGTTCCGAAGTTTGCGACAAACACTCCCATTTGCATCCCTAAGTCTTGGAGAGCCGCTCCTATTCGCTCTTGGTCAGCCACAGAGCGTCGGGTCATTTGATTATCTTCCCAAGCCGTGAATCCTTGATCGCGAGCCCACTTGAGTTGGTCAACGGGGTCGCTGCCCCCATTCTTTTGGAACATCCCGAAGTGGGGCGCGTAAGCCAACTGGAAGTCTTCCTTGGGGCTTCGGCTGTCCGCATTGCTTGCTTTCGCGTTTATAGAAGCTGCAGGAAGTAAGGAAGCGGTGCCAGCGGCGAGTCCGGTCTTTAGGAGGGTGCGTCGGTTCATGCCGCCTATTAAAGCGGCTCCACCCGGTTTCTTGTGTCTGTAGGATGGATTAAGAGAATTTTTATGACTTCATTAAGCCGCACCCAGCGAATTATTTCTTTCTTCGTGCCGAAAAAGTTGTTTGCGTCTATGGAGCAACACTCTCGAAGCTGGGGGATTAGTTGCCCTGAGTGTGGCCACCATCAAACTGTTTGGGATATGGGCGGTATCCGCTGGATGGCTGCGGGAAATCCACGCCGCCTGCTCAAATGCTTGAGTTGTGGCTCGCGGGGGATGCGAAAACTTGAGTGTTGTGAACCTTAAAGGCTTACGAATCGCCGAAGAATTCCAGCCATGCTGGTTCGCACCAGCCGACAAGAAGCGTGGCCCCAATCTTCAGCGTTGGTGCTCTTAGATTGCCCGAGGGCCCCAAAAGGACTTTGAGCATTTCTTCTTCATCGACGGAGCCCTTCATGTTGTAGGTTCTGGCCTTTTGGCCTCGTCCAGTTATTACTTTTTTGCTGGCTTGAGCCATCTCTAACACTGCGCTCTTATCGAAACGTTCTTTCGTTGCATTAACGGTCTCACGGACAGTTGCGCCTCTGCCTTCGAGGAAGGCGTCGGCTTTTTTGCACGAAGTTCAGCCGCGACGGTGGTAGTACCAGGAAACTTTTTTCGTCATATAGGCAAAGTACCAGAAAGGGTGGCAGGCTTCAGGAGTCTCCTAAGATAAATGTCTATGTCAGCGACTACTTCGCCTTTGGTTATTGAGCCGGGGCCTCAACGTGCTCCGAGAGGTACAGATCTCCACTGCCAAGATTGGCATGCTGAAGCGGCGCTGCGGATGTTCCTCAACAACCTCGATCCAGAAGTGGGAGAGGACCCTGAGAATTTGGTGGTTTATGGTGGTACGGGGAAAGCTGCCCGCGATTGGGATGCAGCGCGGCGCATCGTTGAGAATCTTCAGCAGTTGCGCTCTGACCAAACGATGCTTGTCCAGTCTGGCAAGCCAGTGGCTGTCCTTGATACCCACTCCTGGTCGCCACGCGTGCTAATCGCCAACTCGAACCTAGTGGGCAAGTGGGCGACTTGGGACCACTTCCGCGAGCTCGAGAAGAAAGGCCTAATGATGTATGGCCAGATGACAGCCGGGTCGTGGATTTACATAGGGACACAAGGCATTCTTCAGGGGACCTATGAGACTTTCGCCGCGGTGGCCGCCAAGCGTTTTGGCGGCAGCCTGAAAGGAACCCTTTCTGTGACTGCTGGTCTAGGGGGGATGGGCGGTGCTCAACCGCTCTCTGTCACCATGAATGAAGGCGTCTGCCTTGTTTGTGATGTAGACCCAGAACGCATCGCCTTCCGCCTAAGAACGAAATACCTCGATGAACAAGCGGAAAATCTTGATGCGGCCATTAACCGCGCGCTCGAAGCAAAAGAGAAGAAGGAGGCTGTCAGTATTGGGGTCTGCGCTAACGCCACGGAATTGCTGTCCGCTTTAGTGGAGAAAGGGATTACCCCTGATGCCCTAACGGATCAGACGAGTGCCCACGACCCCCTAAATGGCTATGTCCCCGATGGGATGACATTGTGCGAGGCTCTTGAGTTAAGAGAGAGGGATGCAAAGGAGTATGAGAAGCGCTCTTTCGACACCATGGGGCGTCATGTGAAGCTGATGCTGGAGTTGCAGAGCCGAGGAGCTGAGACTTTTGACTACGGCAACAACCTTCGCGCTTTTGCCCAAGAAGAAGCTGGAGTCGAAAACGCTTTCGACTTCCCTGGTTTTGTCCCGGCCTACATTCGGCCGCTGTTTTGCGAGGGGCAAGGACCCTTCCGCTGGGCCGCTTTAAGTGGAAATCCGGAGGACATTCACCGCACCGATGAAGCGATTCTGAGGCTCTTTCCTGAAAAGGAGCATCTTTCCCGCTGGATTCGTCTAGCGAGCGAGAGAGTGGCCTTCCAGGGCCTCCCAAGCCGCATCTGCTGGCTCGGTCTAGGAGAGCGTGATAAGGCTGGATTAGAGTTCAAC
>DNPI01000156.1 GCA_003501525.1 Planctomycetota bacterium | reverse complement strand
TGAACATGCGGGGAGAGCCTTATGCAGGCCGAATACGTTTTAGTGATGATTACAAGATGGAATGGGAAGCCGCGAAGGATTTTAAAGATAGAGACGATGAAGGAGTGCTTGCTCCCGCTCTTAGCTCGTATCCCATTGATACCTCCCCCTTTGTGGGATGCCCCAAATGTGAGAGTGGTTCCATTGCTGAGAGTCCTACACACTTTGAATGCACGGGCGAGGGGGAAGCGGATGGTTGCGGTTTGATGATGCCACGAACAGTTTGTCAGCGAGAAATGACGCGCAATGATCTCGCTTCTTATTTTTCTGTAGATGGAGCGACGGGTTGGATTGAAGATTTTATTTCTCGCAAAGGGCGTGCTTTCAAGGCCCGTTTGGTTCGCAAGCCTAATGGGCGACACGGGTTTGAATTCCCGCCCCGCGAGCCGAGAGCAAAGAAAAAAACCAAGAAGGGTTGAGCCTCCGCGTTGCCCTTTGGTCCTCTCCGCGGACAGTCTCGACAGCTTTGATGCGTTCTTTTGCTGAACGGAGCGACACCGTTTGTGTGGATGAACCGTTTTATGCCCATTACCTCAGGCACAGTGGAAGGCAGCATCCGATGCGAGAGGAAGTACTTGCAGAAGGTGATCCTGATTTGGCATCCCTGGATGCTCCGGTCGTCTTTGAGAAGCACATGGCGCATCATTTGGTTGGGGGTAGAACTCTTGCCGAAATGGGGGATTTCTTTGCGGCTCGCGTTCAGGCTCTTCTAATTCGTAATCCGCGTGAAATGTTGCCTTCCATGTTGCGGGATTTGAAGCGAATTGAGCCTTCGGATTTAGGATACGACACCCAAGTCCAAATCCTTAGGTACTGTGATAATGCAATCGTGATTGATTCACGGGATCTTTTGGAAAATCCGGAAGGAATCTTGTCTGCTTTTTGTGAACGATTAGGCATCCCATTTGAGCAATCTATGTTGAGCTGGGAAGCAGGCAGACACTCTAGTTTTGGGGTGTGGGCTCCTTTTTGGTATCGCAATGTTGAGGCCTCTACGGGCTTTCTGCCCTGGGCGCCTAAGGAGGAACCTTTCCCTACCGAGCTGAACGAGCTACTTAGTTGGGCTCTTCCTCTCTACGAAGAACTTTGCTCAGCGAGGCTGGTAGCCTAATCGTATGGACGTCCGAGATTCCCTTGTTCAAGCCGCGCGTGAAGCTGCTGAGAGAGCCTACGCGCCTTATAGCCAGTTCAAGGTCGGTGCTGCAATTCGGGCCATTGACGGGTCAATTTTTTCAGGCGCGAATGTAGAGAATGCGAGCTATCCGCTATCTCTCTGTGCCGAAAGGTCAGCAATATCTTGGATGATTGCGGCAGGGAAACAAGAGATTGAAGCGGTTGCTATTTGGACCGATACATCTGAACCGACTTTGCCCTGCGGCGGGTGTCGCCAAGTGCTCTCAGAATTTTCTCCGAACCCGTCTTCGCTCATAATTACGATGGCTTGCCCTTCTGGAGAGCGCAGCGAAAATTTGGCAGAACTTTTGCCCGGGCCTTTTGTTCTAGGTGAACATCGCGACGTCTGAAAAGGGCAGGATATGGGGAATCTTCCATGGGGGTTAAAGGATAATTGGAAGAGGAAGCTCGAGCTTCGTGATCTCAACATTACGTGGTGGCCCAATTTAGGTGTTAATTATTGGGGCATTACAAAATGTGCGAATACAAAGATCCGATCGCATCTTTTCGAATTGGAGCGGGGAAGGCCATTCGAAATCACCCAAGAATTTGAAGCCAATTTTCATTTCATTGAACGGGAAGAGGCTCTTTCAAATGATTGCGAGAATCTCACGATTGTGAGAGATCCCGTGGAGAGGTTTAGGAGCGCATGGAAGGACCTTTGCCGTACAAGGCCTGCTAGAGGGAAGCTTGCTGGCATCGAACCTGACTGGAGTCCCACTGAGTTGGCGGAATGGCTACAGGACGTTGACGATTCAGTAGCGGATGTCCACTTTAAATCTCAATCCTGGTTTGTTCCCGAGGAATTGGATTATGAATTAAATCTTGAGGAGATGGCGTCCAATTGGCCGTTTGATTTCCCTGCACCTTCACGCGAGCGCGTAAGGCCGAGCAAAACAGTTGAGGCTGATATCACTCAGAAGGTGCGGCTACTCATTTCGCACCGCTATGCCACCGATTTTCAGCGCTTTGGATTCTCCACGGAAGTGGCGCAGTAGCGATTAATCCAGTAGCTCATATCTTTGGCATTGACTGGGACTTGCTTGTCGACTAAAGCTGCTAGCAAATTTTCTGAGTTGTCTGCATGGGCAGAAAGGAAGCCTTTGCCTATCCCCTCTGTTGGGACTCCCAGCAAAGTTGATTCAAGGAGGCAGGTGGAATTAATGCCAATTACGGCTTCTGCATTCATAGCCAAATCAAGAAAATCGCCGGAAGTCGCTAGTGTGTGTTGGGTTTTGTAATTTTCAGCGTCCTCCGGATGTCTTTTAAAAAGGAGGTTTTTGCCCGGGAACTGTTGTTCGCAAAAGTCGATAAATTGTTGCATGTCCAAGAATTCGGAGTTGTTCCGGATGTTGGTGTCATGCTTGAGTTGGAGTGGCACGAGAATGTAATCCCCCTTTCCCTTCCATCTTCGCCCTTTCAGGTACGATTTCCGTAGGGCCTCTTTTTTTTCAAGCTCCTTTGGCCCAATCCATTTCAGGTCATCTTCCATGAGGGAAGAGGTGGCGTTGATGCCAGCTGGATCAATTGTGAAATAAGATTTCTGGGGGAAGTAGCCGACTTCAAGAATAGAACACGGTATTCCTCGTTCTGCACATTCAGAGCGAATTAGAGAGTGGTTTGGCTCTTCTCCATTCCACATAAAGACATGATCAGTTTGAGCTAATTGCCTTTTTAGCCACAGATGTCCGGAGAGGCGAAATATTCCTTTTTTCTTGTGAATTGCTCGCCAGAATATTTTTGGGAATGTTTTGCGGGTGATGATGGATACGTTGACGTTTTGGTTCTCCAGATAGGTCACAAGCCCACTTAGCCACGGTTTAACATGACTTCCCCAGTAATCGTGAATGATGACGCGCTTGATAAGAGTCTCTCCTTTGTCTTAGGGATGTTATTTTGTCTCCTCTGTAGTGTTTTTTGGGATGAAATCCAGTTATCTAGACTTCTCGGTCATTATTTGCACTCGTAACAGGCGAGATAGCCTGAACGAAACACTTGATTCTCTTGTGGCGCAAATTACTTCCAGTCAATCTTGGGAAGTTTTGGTGGTGGACAATGGATCGGATGATGGGACGAGCAATTGCGTGGAAGAGCGCATTGCCAGCTTCCCGGTTTCGCTTCGAGTGGTTGTAGAGCCCATTGCGGGACTTTCCCATGCAAGGAACAAAGGTTTGGCTGAGGCAATGGGCGGTGTAGTCATTTTTATCGATGACGATGTCACCTGCAGTCCGGGGTGGCTCGCTGCGCATCAGCAGGCTTTTCGAGATCCTGAATTAATTGCTACTGGTGGGAGGATTGTTACGGTTTTACCTCACCCTCTTCCGCGCTGGGTTCATGAAAACAATCTTCACGAAATGCGCGGCCCCATTGGTTCTTTCGATTACGGTGAGGAAGAACTCCCTTTAGGTGCAGGAAATTCCGTGCGAAGTTTTTTCGGAGGAAACATGGGTATGAGAAAATCGAGCGCTTTATCTGTAGATGGATTTCGCTCTGACCTGGGTTGGGGTAATCGACTTATCCCCTCGGAGGAGACAGACCTTTTACGGAGATTAGGCGATGTGAACGCGTTGTACTTAGGAAAAGCCTTGGTGGAGCATCGGTTGCAGCCGGAAAAACTTAATCTGAGATATTTCCAGCGGTGGTATCGCGGTTCAGGCCGCGCATCCGTTCTTATGCGTCCACCCGCGAACCCATTAATGTGGGCTGTGAAATTTCTGGTCTATGTATTCGATTTACTGCGCTTCAGCCCGGCGATATTAATGGGCAACCGTTTTGTGCGTCTAAGGACTTTTCGCAAATTCCATCAAACCTGTGGGCGTTTTGCACAGCTAATGGGCTTTTAAGGAAATGGGCGCTTCCGTCATCATTTCCACTTATGCTGCTCCTAGGGAGCTAGACCTCGCTCTTTGTGGTCTTTCGCGGCAATCAACTTTTCCGGATGAGGTTTTGGTCGCGGATGACGGTTCTGGAGTAGAGACGAATGGAATTGTGAAAAAATGGAGTCACAATCTTCCATTTCCCCTGAAGCACTGCTGGCAAGAAGATCGGGGTTATCGAAAGTCGAGAATTGTTAACGAGGCTGTCCGTCAATCTAATGGGGACCATCTTATTTTTCTAGACGGGGATTCGTTCCCACATAAAGACTGGGTTGCCGACCATCTAGTAGCGGCTGATAGCGAGAGAGTGCTTTGTGGCCGACGCGTGAAACTAGGTCCGAATATTTCGGCTCGTGTTAGCCGTGAGCAGGTGTTGTCAGGATTTTTCGATAAGCCTTGGGGCTTAGTCGGGAATGCTATTTCAGGGAGAACGAAAAGACTTCCCTTAGGTGTGCGTCTTCCAGCATGGCTAGCACGCCTTTTTCATCCTCGTCCTCGCCGACTTATGGGGGTCAATTTCAGCCTTCCACGCGAAACATTTTTGAGTGTTAATGGCCACAATGAAGATTGGACCTTTTATGGCCGTGAAGATTTGGATTTGGAAATTCGGTTGAAACGTTTTGGCTCTCCTTTCTTCCCACTTTTGAATCGCGGTATTGTTTTCCATTTGCACCATACTGAGCGATCGAGAAGTGAAGAAGTAGAGGCGCTCATCCGAGAAACTGAAGGGTCGGGGTCAATCCGTTGTCTCAATGGCATTGAATGCGAAATCCCTTTTGACCCTGCGGGTTAAATCCAAGGTGAGTAGGATTTGTTCATGTTGGCATTAGGCACGGTCTTCTTTTTGTTCTCTGCCCAATCGGCTCTTGCCGCAGGAGAGCTTGCTCCTAGGCAGGCCAAAGTTTTAATTGTCGGTTGGGACGGAGTGCGTGCCGATTGCTTGGAGCCAGCGCACACTCCGGTGTTTGACGAATTATCCAGATTCGGAACTCTTACCCTCGACGCTTGGACAGGGCCGAGAACCGTGAGTGGCCCATCCTGGACATCGATTCTGACAGGAGTTTGGCCCGGCAAGCATGGGGTTCTGGATAATTCTTTCCAG
>DNPI01000086.1:1863-3841 GCA_003501525.1 Planctomycetota bacterium | reverse complement strand
CCACTCTAAAAGAGCTCGCGATGCAAGCGGAGCCTTTGCCATCCGTGATTCAAGGCCTAGGAGAAGCCCTAGAAGGGCCTCGAGCCGATCTCGCCCAAAGCGTCCGGCCAAGTCGATTACGTGCTCACGCGTCTCCGGGGCTGGCGTAACACCAAGAGAATCATGCCCGAGAAGAACAATATGCAAAAGATCACGAACCGCGTCGCATGCTTGTTCAACGAAATCTCGCTCACCTCCTCCACGAGCTAAAAAGGAATCGACATTGAGCAAAATCGATGGAGCATCATCCTTCTCAATTGCCTCGAGCAATTCTCGCCAATGATCCGGCCGTGCTAGGCCTACAACTCTTTCCAAATCGTCAAGAGTGGGAGCTTCCCGAGAAGCAGCGAGAAGTTGATCTAGCATTCCTTCAGCGTCTCTCATACCTCCACGGCACCCTCGAGATATTGCTGAAAGAACAGCATCGTCAACTGCAATCCCCTCGCTACCGCAAATTTCCGTTAGTTTCTCCCGAATAGCAACCTCCCCCAAACGCCTGAATTCAAAGACTTGACATCGTGAAACTATCGTATCGGGGATTTTCTGAGGGTCGGTGGTAGCAAAAATAAAGTGCGCATACCCAGGTGGTTCTTCCAAAGTGCGCAAAAGTGCATCGAATGCTGAACCAGTTAGGCGCTGAACCTCATCGATAATGTAAATTTTTCGCCTATCGCGCATCGGCTGAAAATGCACTCGCTCACGAAGCGTTCTCACGTCATCAACAAGATTGTTACTGGCTCCATCGATCTCAATAACATCCAAACAGTTCCCCTTCTCTATTTCAGCACATGAAGGACAACTCAAACAGGGCGCAACGCTCTCCCCCTCGTGGCAATTCAAAGACTTCGCAAGAATCCGCGCCGTGCTTGTTTTACCCACGCCGCGAGGGCCAACAAACAAATAAGATTGTCCAACTCGAGTTTTTTCAATCGCCCGGCTTAGGCCCTCGACAATATGATTCTGACCCACGACCTGTGCAAAGGTGCGGGGGCGATACCGTCTTGCGAGAACCTGATATGACACGTAGCAATCATAGCGAAAGCTGTCGCAGAAGCCGGAGACAGAAAATCCGTAGCACCTGGATATAAAACCCTTAGGGCTGCTCCGTTCCCGGCCTGACCCAGTTCGGACAATATCCACCGCACAGCTTCCTGCCCCCGACTCCTGCGAAAGCAGTTGTCTGGCGGAGAGGGTGGGATTCGAACCCACGGTGCCTTGCGACACACACGCTTTCCAAGCGTGCTCCTTCGGCCACTCGGACACCTCTCCTGAATCGGGAGAAGTGCAGATGGCGGAGAGGGAGGGATTCGAACCCTCGGAGGCCTTACGACCTCACTGGTTTTCGAAACCAGCCCGTTCAGCCGAACTCCGGCACCTCTCCCGATTGGGGAGGAATCATACCGTCCCGGTGCGACGCTTGGCCTGGAAAAAGGCTCTGAGCAATGCCGAGGACTCTTCACCCCTAGGGCCTCTCTCTGCAGAAACATGATGATTCAATCCTGGGAGTTCGAAGAGAGATGCCAAGGATTCGACACCACCAAATTTTTTATCAGCAGTGGCATAAACGACTCTGTCAAGCCGAGCATGCAAACATGCTCCAGCGCACTGCACACATGGCTCAAGGGTCGTAAAAAGCTCGGCCCCTAATAATCTTTTTAAACCCGCTGCTGCAAATGCTTGGGTTAAAGCAAGCATTTCGGCATGAGCCGTGGGGTCACCTAACTCCTCTACTTGATTACCCGCCTTACCGATAATACGACCTCCCATCACCACTACAGCACCTACGGGAACCTCATCCCTAGCGCCCGCGCCAACAGCTTCTCGGAGGGCTATTTCCATAATACGCTGATCTCTCTCTCGAGGATCATTCGGCTCGCCCAAAGGAAAAATAAGGCTCACAATTCAGTCGATAAATGGTGCGCCCGGGAGGATTCGAACC
>DNPI01000086.1:0-1512 GCA_003501525.1 Planctomycetota bacterium | reverse complement strand
TGCTCTATCCAGTTGAGCCACAGGCGCACTTAACGAGGCGAGATTGCACCACCCTCGCTGCCGGCCGTCAAGGAGGAGATGCCTGTAACAGAGAGATGGGAGCGCTACATTAGTTGCCCCATCCCATGGAACCCTTCGTCCATCTCCACGTCCACACAGAATATTCGCTACTGGACGGAGCTAATCGAATCCCTGATTTAGTACAGGCCGCTGTCGAGGATGGTCATAGATCTTTAGCCATCACTGACCATGGCAATCTGTTTGGTTCGCTAGAGTTTTACAAAGCATGCAAGAAGGCCGACATTAATCCCATCATTGGGTGTGAAGTTTATGTCGCAATGAAATCGATGCGGGAGCCGCACACTGGAAGGCGAGGAGACAACCCCTATACACACCTCACACTTCTCGCCCACAACGCCGAAGGCTGGAAGAACCTGCACCAACTGAGTTCCGCAGGCTATCTCGAAGGGCAGCATTTCCGCCCAAGAATTGACTTAGATTTTTTGTCTAAAAAAACTGCCGGCATCACCTGCCTTTCTGGGTGTATGTCAGGCCCTGTTAACCGCCGCTTAATGAGAGAGGACGAATCGGGCGCTATGGAAATGGCTGGGCGTCTTCAAGACATGTTCGGAAAGGACAACTTCTATCTAGAAGTGATGCGCAATGGAATGGATGCACAAGACAAACTCACCGAGGGCATGGTCCTAATGAGAGATAAAGTAGATGCCCCTCTTGTTGCCACAAATGACATTCATTACCTCCGAGGTGAAGACTGCGAAGCCCATGACGCACTAATTTGCATACACACCGGCGCCAAAGTCGCAGATGAAAAGCGTTGGAGAATGGACACCGAGACTCTTTTCTTCAGAACCCGAGAAGAAATGAATGCGGTTTTTTCCGACCTCCCAGAGGCACTAAGTAACACTTTGGAAGTTGCCCGCCAAGTGGATGTCAAAATCGATTTGGGGAAACAGAGGCTCCCTCGGTTCGAGCCTCAAGATGGCTCCTCCCCAGAAAAATTCTTCCGGGGCCTCTGCGAAAAAGGATTCGCGCAACTCTACCCAGGCAATCCCGGACCTGCCCGAGAGCGCCTGGAACAAGAAATTGGAGTGATTACCCAAATGGGCTTCCTTGCCTATTTCCTCATCGTTTGGGATCTCGTCCGATACGCCCGAGAAAAAGACATCCCAGTAGGGCCAGGAAGAGGGTCAGCGGCAGGCAGCCTTGTTGCTTATGTCATGGGGATCACTCGAATCGACCCTCTGCAGCACGATCTCATCTTCGAACGATTCCTGAATGCCTCGCGGATTTCAATGCCAGATATCGACATAGATTTCTGCAAAGACCGACGCGAAGAAATGCTTCATTACATTCGGAATCGCTACGGGGATGAAAATGTCTGTCAAATCATCACTTTTGGAAAAATGAAAGCGAGAGCTGCGCTAAGAGATGTAGCACGAGTCCTTGATGTTCCACTCAAGGAGGTGGATGAGGTCGCAAAGAAGGTCCCCG
>DNPI01000242.1 GCA_003501525.1 Planctomycetota bacterium | reverse complement strand
CCGAGTTTTTGTGGCCGTACACATAAATCCCTGCAGATAGCTTGTGCAAAAAACCTGCCCGTACAAGTAGAGCATGAGAGCGTATCTCCGCGTCAGCAGGTTCCTCGCGAAGTGTAGTGAAAAGCTGATTGGACAGCCGCATGAAAGGATTCTACGACCGCCATTACTCCGAGAGGAGAAGCCAATGACGTCAAAGCATATTCAGCCAATTACCTCGAAACCTCGACGCACCAGAGTGTTTAACTACAATAACCAACCCTCTGCCATAGAGCTATTGAATGAAAACCCGACAGCCTGTTTTGCTGCTACTAATAGGCATCATTGCCCTAGTGGGGTGGATGTTGCAGTCCGTCGGCACGGGAGAATCCGTGGGCAATCTAATTCCTGAGGCCCACCAAGAGTACGGTGAGATCCCTCGCGTCATTAATAGTTCTACAGTCACGGTTGAGAGCGACACTGGCGAAAGGATAGAAATCGCCACCGAGGAAGGGGCAGTACAAAAAAGCTACGACCCCTCCTTAGGGATACCAGCTTTTATAGGCCGAGTTTTGCTCCCAAATGGAAACCCTGCAATCGGAATAGAAGTCCTTGCTGCTGGAATTCAAGCTTTTGCCATCTATCGGAATCAGAGCGGAGAAGATGGTCGTGGCCCAGCAACTGAAAATCGCTACACCACAAATGGAAAAGGCTACTTTGCCGTTCATGAAGCCCCTAGAGAAGGTCTCCGATTCGTCTTGGAATTCAAAGCGGAAGGTCTCCCCACGAAATCGATGATCAATCTCCCTTCTCAACCAGGGAGAACTCGCGACTTAGGTGACATTCAGCTCGCAAAAGGTTTCGCCCTCACCGGAACAGTTATGTCTTCTAGTGGAGTCCCCCTGCAAGGAGCTCGCGTCGTAGCAGCCGAGGAACCTGATCTAGGGACGGCTCCGTACTGGATGCTCTCGCGACTAGAACCCCTGGAAGGTGTAGAAGCAATATCTGGCAACAACGGGAAATTCCATCTACCCGTTCTTCCACCTGGACGTATTCGGGTTCGCGCCGAAGCAGAAGGCTTTGCTACAGAATGGTCTGCTGCAGTATTTGCAGAAGATGCAAGCCAAATGGATGACCTCACAGTCATGCTCTCCCCCTCAGAAGTCTTGGCCGGAACGCTACTCGACGAAAAAGGCCGCCCTCTCGGAAATGTCCGGATTGAATGCCTCCCCAATGAACAAACTACCAGAACCTTCGAAACTGAAGAAGACGGAAGTTTCCGCTTCGACCTCGCTCGCGGGACCAGCCGTGTGCTACTTCGCATTCAGGCATCCGGATACTTCTTAGTCAATCGTTGGCTCAGAAATGGCGAACATCGGAATTTTCAAGAGGTGGTTCTGCGACCCGTCCCTGGCATTAAAGGATGGGTGACGAGGCCAGGAGGTGCCCCTATACAGGGAGCCTCTATTGCCCTCGTTCCTGATAGCCGGCGGTCGGACCCTCTCACTCAACAGCCTGTTTCCACGGCGAATACCGGAAAAGATGGTTCCTTCGACCTTGCCGTAGATTTCGATTCTCCGACCGAATGGCGGGGAGGCTACAGGGATTTCCGTCTTGTCGCTCGTGCAGAAGGCTACACCCCTATCGCCACCGGGCGGTTTAGTCTGCGTGAAGACGCAAGCAGCCCACTAGGCCCGTTCCGCATTACCCTCGAAATAGGAAGAGAAATCAGGGGAGTAGTAGTCGATCCCTCAGGCGTAGCCCTTTCTGGCGCTAGACTCCATCTGCGACGCCTAGACGGCGGCAGGTCAAACAGCCGATTGGAACAAGCTTTACTGAGTAATCGGCGAGACGGAAAAATTATTAAGCAAACTAGTTCGAACAGTGAGGGAGCGTTCCGCTTCGCTGGACTCCCCTCCGCTGACTTCAGAGTGGAAGCTCTTTACTCAGGATTTTCCCCAGCTGAATCAGAGGAAATTGCTCTCGTAAACAACCTACAAGAAATTTTCCTCCAGCTGAAAAGCCCCTCTGGCATTGATGGTCAAATAGCAGGGGATGTCAGCGCCTTTGGGACTTTACGAGTTACAGCAACAGCTCCAGGCTTGGAAAGCCTGGATGCTTTGGTCGACCCAGAGGGTCGATTTAGTTTCGACGAGATATATCCGGGATCCTGGACATTAGAACTAAGAGAAGTCGATTCCAGGATTGATGAAATTTTTCGTTGGATAGGTGGTGAGCCTCTCGCTCGATTAGAGGAAGTAGAGGTAGCCGAAGGTGGCCGGGCATCAGCAATCCTAGATTTAGACTTAGCTGGCAAAGCCAATGTGAAAGGAACCGTTTTTGTAAATGGGATTCCTCTGCCAGAGTTTGGCATTTACCTAGTAGCACGTGGCTTAGATGATGTCGGCAGCGACCCTATCCGCAGCCAAAGAAGTGTCCTCGAAAAAGTCCGCTCCACAAGCACTAGCCAGGCAGGAGCATTCGAAGTTGCTGCGATAGAACCCGGTGACTGGTGGCTTCTTGTGTCTCCTCCAAGGGAATATCCGGAAGGTGTCTTCCAAGGCGATGACAATCAGGAAGGCCCCACAGGGTTGTTTCGCCAAAGAGTTGAGCTCCACCCCGGAGACACACAACAAATAGACGTTCACCTTGAATTGGCCGAGGTCCGAGGAACCGCTATGTGGGAAAGAAATGGAGAGACACAACCCGTTCCTGGCGGCTGGGGCGTCCTTGAACCGCAAGGACAAGCTGAAGGAGTAGGGAGAAGAGAAATCAGTATCCAAAGTAGCGGAGCATTCAGCGCGACCTTTGTCCCTTTTGGGAACTGGACCCTGCGAACGGGTACACGTGGATGGCGCTCTCGTCGAGTTCCCGTGACAATTGACGCAAATTTAAACACTGTCGGCAATGTCCTCTTCAAGAAGAGGTAATGACTAATTAGCCTTGCGACGTTCGTATTTAGCTTGGGCCTCTCCCGTTCTAATTGGGCTCGGCATTCTCTGGTTTGGTGGCCCAGAATTAACGCCTCGCGTTTCTGATTCCCCCTTATCACCATTCCAAGAACCAGAAACTGTCTCCCCACCCCGCCAGGTGACAGTCTTGATGCAAAACAGTATTGGAGAGCCTGCAAAAGGCGCCACCCTAGTTTTAATAGAACCATCCGTTTCGTATGCAACGGCTAATAGCAAAGGCTTAGCGCAACTCAATATCGTTGGAGAAGGCCCTTTTCGCTGGTTAGCCTCCCTGCCAAGTCACGAATTGTTATCAGGTGGTCCTTCCAAAACCTTTCCCAAGGAAGGTTTGAGATTTGCACCTCAAAAAACTCAAGGAACGAATAGCAACCTACGGCGGGCACCCGCAACGATTTCGATTCTTGTAATGGATACGCAAGAGACTCCTTTAGCTGAATCTCTTATTGTGATGCGAGAATCGAAAAACCCACTATTAGCACCCTGCATAGGCATATCGGATTCTGAGGGAAAATCGTCCCTTACGCCTCTTACCCGTGGCGAGTATTCCCTTTCGATTTATGCCCCAGGCTTACCTCCGTCCTCACCATGGGAAATCTTCTCTCTGCCCAAAATCGATATTGACCACCCAGAGGATTTACGCTTCAGTGTCCCAGTAAGTCGATTCCAACTGGAAGGTGTTCCGGAGGGATCGATTGTGAAAGCCTCACGAACCGCGCCTAATGGCTTACTTAATTTGGCGACGCCTTCACATGGGAGCACTCTTTCATTCGGCCCACTCCCTTTGGGAACTTATACATTCGAATGTGAAGGAATAAAAACGACCCTAGTGGGGCTAGCAGGCCAAGTAGTCAGCTATTCCTTTGATTTAGAAGACTCGTCCAATCGCTGAACCAATTCCAACGGGACAATCCCACTCGCAGGAATAAACCTGAATACAGGCCGATTGGTGAGGCCAAGGCGCTCTAAAGATTCCATAGTTGCGACGAAATTGCGCTGCTCGCGAATCATGACAGGCTCGTTATCTTGAAAGGGCCATCTCGAAGTCACCCAATTTTTCATGCCTTCGGGGGACGAAGGCAAAAGGATGACAGCATTGCGCGGGGCATGCTCGACAGCAGCGGACACGGGGCCTGCTCGCCAAGTTGAATGAGCTTCAAGAGCCGTCAAATTCGAAAGGAAACAAATAAGGCCCCAAACTAAAGCCCCACAAGACAGGCCTCTAGCCCAGCGAGTGGGAGCTTGTTCTAAAATAAATACAAACCCAAAAGTCAAAAAAGCAAGACTTTCAAATGCATACAGTGGCCCTAAATACCCCCAGTGTCCTGGGTACCAGTGGAAGGAATAAGCAAGAGGCAGGCCAATAGAGAGGAGAAGACCTGCCCAGCCGTCTCGAGAACGAAGTCGAGAAAGGCCCCAGAATCCCAATCCTACGGCACCAAGAATCCCACCCAGAGCAACGGACCATTTCGCAAATTGCCCTAGGAAGCCAAAGAAAAAATCACCATTGCCATAAACATCCAAAGGCGAACGAATACCTTGCTGAAGTAAGCCTGCGTCCCAAGGACCAAACGCTTGCGCATAAAGGTGATATGGGCTCAGCCAAATATCACCCGTTCGCTCGAACTGCCAAAAAAGCAGCAAGCCAAGAAACGGGAGTCCTCCCAAGATAGCCCCAAAAATTGAACCGAGTCCATGCCGACGAAAAAGGAGCGATGGAGCACAAGCGCAGGCAAAAACAACGCCGGTAAGAGGGCGACATAGAAAAACCCAACCAGCAGCAGCTCCTACGATTGCTGAAAGGAGCCACGCGGAATGCTGCGTTTTCCGCAAGTTAAGGAGTGCCCAGTAACCAGCCAGAATCCCAGGTACAGTAAACACCTCAGACTGAAAAGATGTATGCACGAGAAGGTGAAAGGGGGCAAAAGCAAACAGGAGAGCAACGCTACCGGGCTTAGCAATACCTAAAGCTCTACAAATACCAATTAAGAAAATGAGGTCAAGGAAAGCTGCAAGGAAAATGGAGAATCGTGGGCTTCCCAGCCAAGTCCCAATCGCCAGCGCTAAAGAGGTACCAGGGGGATATTTCGAAAATCGCACTCCAGAGGTCGCATCTTCAAATACTTGCCGACGGAACAGTGCCTCTGGTGCAGGAGACATCTTTTCCACCGTGTCCCCTGCCGCAAACAAATCTGCCTGCAACAGATAAGCCTCTTCGTCATTTGTGACTGGGACATCAAGGACTAGCGCTCCTATGCCAACGGGGAAAAGAGCAAAACAAAGAAGAAGAGACCAAGAAAGTGTTCCGGATAGAATTTCACCCTTCTTCAGGAAAAGAATGCAACCTGCAACACAAATTGCTCCCATGCAAGCGAAGGCGAAATCGTTGCCCTTAAAAGCCGATGCCTGCACAGCAAATGCCATGACCGCGGGAACAGCCCCTAGACAAAGGGCCGTGACAAGACGCTTTCCAGACACCGGAGGCATGGTTTCCATGCGGGCTCAAGGCTAACCTCCCCCTATGCTCACTTCCTTGATTAGCAGTTGGAGGAAGATTTTTTTAGGGGGACACCTCGTTTTTTCAGCTCTCCCCCTGCTCTTTCTTGCCGCTGGATTGTTGAGCATGGCAAAGGAAAGTTTTCACCGGACCCCCGCTCTATATCCGAGACCTTTCTTCGAACCAGAAGAAACGGCCCTATGCAAATGAAGAAGCGT
>DNPI01000184.1 GCA_003501525.1 Planctomycetota bacterium | reverse complement strand
AACAGTGCCAACCATCCGCGAAATTTCAATAGTTCCTTTGATGGTGGTGAGATTCCTTTCTCCTCCGAGGAGCCCGAGGCCCAGCGCTCCACCGGTAATTTCTTGGCCAAATCCGACTAGAGCTTGAAAGAGCACTACACCGCTAATCGTCCAGGCCAGAATTCGGTAATCCTCTTTTGGTCTTACGTTATTCGCTAAATACAGGGCCATGCCGAGTGCGAGGAGAAATCGCCAAAACATCCAGATCCCGGTAACGGGGTCTTCAATGGTTCGAATCCCTGCCTGTAAAGCGAAGGGGATCATCAGATAGGCGGGCCATAAAACTCGGGTTTGAAGGTTAATTCCGAGCCCGGCACGGATACTTCGCATCAGCCAGCACCCTAGGAGAATCAGAATCCAGGTCTCCGTGAGGGTTACGTAGAAACCCCCGCCGAATTTGGCGCGTAAGCTCCCGGCCCATTCAGTGAGGTGAAAAGATACTCCGATTGAAAAGCAAGCGCCTAATCCGAGAAAGGCGAATCTTTCTAGGTCGCGAATTCGCGACCAACCAATTGCTCCGGCGCAGATAGCGAAAAAAAGTGCGAGAAATCGGCCACCAAAGGAAAAGCCCCACACCAGCAGCCAAGCTGCTGTTACCGTCAATGCTATTACAACTAGAGGCCCAAAGACGGTGCGAATAGCAGTCACCTTTTTGTCGAGCCCATGCGTTTGTGAATAGCTTTGCGAATTTCTGCTATGACTTCTTTATCCTCAAAGTTGAGCCCACAGAGGAGAAGAGTGCCGAGGAAAACGACAAAAACGGTGATGCCTCCGACTAAGGCTCCAGTATGGCTTTGGTTGACCCATCCATTTGCGATACCCCACCAGGTCGCGCTAAAAGCGAGAATGCCTGCAAGTGCTGGTTTCAAGAGCGAAGGGCTAAAAGGGTTCAGGCCTAGGAGCCATCGGCCCTGAACAAGAGTTAATACATTATTCAGGAGCAGGCTTGCTGCTCGTGCTGCTGCTGCTCCCAATATCCCGTAGATTGGGATTAGCCACAGTCCTACCCCAACGGTAGCAATGAAGCAGAGGATCGCATTGACGAGAGTTATGTCAGAACGGCCTGACATTGTTACGGCATAGCCCGCAGGATTAGCGAAACCAGCTATTAGTAAGGTTCCTGCCAGCAGGGCCAGGGCATTTCCACCCTCGGCGTATTCGTTGCCCACAACGCCCAAGAAAACTTCTGAGAACAGAAGAACGATGAGAACCACGGGGACAGTGCTCGTGAAAATCCAGCGAGTCGCAGTTGTGTAAAGCCGCCGGAGCTCTTGTAGTTTCCCCTCACCACTGAGTGCAGCGGACATGGGGGTTAGGAGAGTTTGTACCAGCGTTAATGGGAGCGTCAGAATGAGCATCAATCGCACGACAGCGTTGTAAATCCCAGCATCTACTTGCGAGGCATACCAAACTAGTAAGAAGAAATCCGCATTAAGCGCCAAGAACGAAAAGATGTCCACGCCTACGAGTGGGATAGAAAAGGCAAGAAACTCTTTTTTTTCAACAATTGATTTTTTGTCTTTCCCCCACAGGGGAATGGCTTGATGCAGTGCTCTCAGAGCAAGCAGGCAGGCGATGAAGCTAGAGATGACGACGGCCCAAGCCACGCCGAGCACGCCAAAGCCCAAAGCGAATAAACCTAAAACGAGTGCAAGCCTTGCGGTGGGCAGGAAGACAGAGAAAATGGCGGTTGCAGCCCCAACTTTTTTGAGCCCGCGTAGGGCTCTAACGAGAAGCGTTAAGAAGGCCACTATCGGGGCAGCAACGGCAACGGCGCGGACGACACCTTCGACATCCTCGTTTGCAGCACCGCCGCCAGAGTCCCCTTGGAAACTATGTACGGCAATCCATGGGGCAAACAGGAGTATCACCAACGTGAGCAGTAGCCCTAGGCCTAGAATTATTTTTGAGGCAAAGAAAATAGCTCCCCGCAATTTTTCCCATTCTTGCCTGCTGTGGTGAATGGCTACATAGCGCATTAGCCCGTCGTAGAGCCCGGCAGACGAAACCCTTCTGCCAATTTCTGCGATGCGCATGGCAAACCCAAATACGCCGTAGTTGGCAGGTCCGAGGAAGCGAGGGACTAAAAGTATTGAGGCTAAGCGGACACCGATTTCCCAAAAGACCCCCACTCCGGCGATGCCGGCGCCCCGAGCCACCTCAAGGTGGCTCTTATCCCTTTCTTGAGGATTGGATTCGCTCATCTCGGAACGTAGCCAGGACGGGGATGCGGGTTTCTCGCTCCGCTTGGCCTGGGGTATCTAGAGAACGATCGAGAAATGCGCCGAGAAAGACCGACGTTAAGGCAAAGAAGAGCCCGCCTAAAATGGCCAAAGTGGTGCGAATCCAGGGAAGTGGGGGGAAGGAGGGGAATTGCGGCACATTCGCATATCCGCCAACGTCGACTAAGAAGTCGGGGAGAGTTAAGCCTGTTGTCTTTGCGCTGTCGACCCTTTTCTCGGCGAGGTTGTAGGCATCCCTTGCACGGTCTAAGTCGTTTTGCAGACTCTCCATTTCAAGAGAGGCTCGCCCAACGTCGGAGAGAGTGGCCACTGCCTCCGCGTGTTTTTTGCGCAAGTCGTCGACTACGGCTCCGTTTTGCATGAGCTCCGTTTCTGCGGTGCGCACTAGGCCGCCGGCGATATCCCCGATGACCGCTTGCATCCTACTGGAAGCGGATTCCATCTGACCGCGCAGACTTGCCACTTCAGCTGAATTTTCTAGATTGTGCTGAAGAGCTTCGACAATTTTCAAAGAGATGTCTGAGCGAGAAGCTTGGAGGGCGATCACTGCTTGGTTGTTCGCAATCTCTGGCAGGCCGAGCAGTAGCGGAGAGCCTTGGCCTAGAAGTTCTTGTAGCTCAACAATTTGGATTTGGCCGCGCTCAATAGCTCCATCAAGCTCGTTGATTTGGTCCAAGAGTTTTGTTGATTTTTCGGTTAGGCTCGTGACCATAGTGGCGAGGTCCAACAAGAGCCCATTCTCGCTCTTGAATGTGTGGAGAGAGGCTTCCGCCTCCTTGAAGGACTTTTTGGCATTCGCGGCTTGGTCAGTTAGCTCTTCGAGGCGAATTTTCCCCCCTAAGCTGCCACTCCGATACTGCGCATAGGAATCGGCTAAGGCATTGACAATGTCTGCCGCTCGCTGCGCATCCCAATCCTTCATTGTTAGGTTGACTACGTTGGTGTTAGGAATTGCATTGGCCTCAAAGTTGGTGAGAATGTAAAACCGCCAAGCCAGCCTTCTGTCTTCCTCGGGGGAATCGCCCCAGGCCTGATCTTTGGGTGGTTCTCTCCAGGGGGAAGAGACGAGGAATTCTGGATTGGTGCAAACTCCGTCCACAACATCGCGAGAGCGCATCAGCTCCATTTCGCTGGCGACATCGGACAGATCAGCCTTTCTGTAGCGGGACATCCCCGGATTGTCGACGTCTTCCGACTGAACAGTTTCGAGGCGGCCCTTCAGGTAGACTTGAGCA
>DNPI01000101.1 GCA_003501525.1 Planctomycetota bacterium | reverse complement strand
TTTCATTGGAAAATTTATAGGGACAGAAGAACGCCGGGGGATGCCGCGGCTAGCGAGCAGTCTATCGCCACTTTCAAAATGAAACCGACAACTGAGAGAAAAGCCAAACACCGCCTCGCTCATTCGGGATTCCTGAACCTAAATCGAGCCCAGAAACTCCCACATCCACCGTAATATCTTTTCGCAAAGATCCCCTCAGGTAAAAATCCCATTCAGTGCCAAATGTTCCGTTGCCTGGAGGTGAAATTACACCCTCAGTGGATACAGCTCCTTGACCTGATTCATGTGCTCGAAAACGATGATGTACAAGGCCCCAAGTCCACATATCGTGAAAGCTACCGGTCCAACCTATGGAAGTATCTTTGAGATTCGATCCCCCGAATCTGTCCATCAAACCATGATGGCGATGGGAGTCAGGCTGAACAATCCTAAAACGGGCTCCTGGATCAGAAGCACCCCCAGTGGCAAAAGCGTGTTCCACATGAAGCTTGTGGCCGGGGGTTAATTCCCATTCAATGCGGCACGCGGAAGCAGCCCCACTAAGGGACACTGCGCCTTCTTCTCCTGTTTGAGAATTAGATTCAATAAAGAGCTGCAGCGTGGAAGCCACTTCACTATCGAGTCCAATCCCCGCGGTCATCATTCTCGTGTCATCATTGTTTCCGGATTGAATAGCCCAACCGTGGAGATTGTGACCCGAAACTACATCCATCCATGACCCCAATGCCCCTTTCAGTATTTGTCCTCCGGCCAAGCGGCCAGGAAGAGGAGCGATCGAAGTGGAAAAGAAAGTCCATTCGCGACCAGACGATGCACCAGACCAAGCCCAACCATCAAAAGCACGTGCATAATCACTCCAATCATCTTCGCCGAGAACACGACCTTTTCCCGCATTCAATCGGAAACGACCTAACCTGAGATTGGAATTTTTCAGCCCGAAATCTTCCATATCGGCCCAAGCCTGCGACATTGATCCGCTCGCAGCAAGACCGGCATACGGAATAGCGGTAGTTAATTCGCCAGCCACTCTTAATCCATCAAGAGGCACAGCCTGTGCAGACAGGCGCGACCTCAATGAAGCTGGATGCGTGCGGTTATCTGCAGCGTCGCGCCACTCCATCCTCCAACGAGAATCACCTTTGAGGTAAGCATTTACATCCGAAAATTCTTGGGGAGAAGGTTCTAGAAGGAAAACAAGCAGGAGGAGTGGATTCATGCTTGCCTGTGTTCTAAAAAAGCGTGAACATGCTTTGCAAGAATATCGACCTCAACATTGATAGATGAGCCTGGCTTCATAAGACCTAACGTCGTTCGCTCAAGAGTTTCTGGAACAAGAGCACAGGAAAACTGTCCTCCCGAAGGCGTTACCAAAGTCAAACTAACTCCTTCCACACAAATCGAGCCCTTGTCCACGAGAAAGGGTGCCAGCGATTTCGGGATTGAAAACGTTGCCAAAACGAAATCGCCTTGGGGCACTAAGTCATCCAAATGCCCCACTCCGTCAACGTGCCCTGTAACAAAATGACCTCCTAAGCGTCCATTAGCAGGAAGGCTACGCTCGAGATTAAGTTGATTACCTGGTTCAATTTCACGGAAACGCGTCCGGAGAAGAGTTTCAGGGGAAATCGCAAACATCAATCCAGAATCACTTTCTTCTGCCGTCAAGCAAACCCCAGACACACAAAGAGAATCTCCAGACGCAATATCAGGGATATCGTCCTTGGCAAACGCAATAGCCCTTCCCTCTCCCCGCGATTCAACCGCAGTAAGTGTTCCCATTGACTCGATAAGACCCGTAAACAAGAGCTCTTCCTCATCCCTAGTCTAAAGCCCGCCTTGTCCGAAACGAGTAGCAAGCGTATCCTGTGCGGCCCTTTCCGGGGTCTTGGCGTGCTTGAGGTCCACATCCTCACGCTTTTTCCGGAGGCCATAAAGGCTTATATCGGGACAAGCATTCTCGGCCGCGCCCAGGCCGATGGGAAGCTGGCTATTCACTTAGTGGATTTCCGTCAGTTTTCCACCGACCGGCATCGAACCGTCGATGATCGGCCCTTCGGGGGAGGACCAGGAATGGTCCTGAAAGCCGAGCCGATCTTTACCGCCGTCGAACAGGTTGAACAAAACCACGGACCTTGTCGCAAGATTTTGCTAACTCCAGCTGGCCAAGTCCTAAATCAAGACTTCGCTGCCGATTTCAGCACAGAAGAACGTCTACTCTTGCTGTGCGGCAGATACGAAGGTTTTGACGAACGGATTCGCCAAGGCCTTGAGTGGACCGAAATTTCACTTGGAGATTTTGTCCTTTCAGGCGGTGAAATCGCTGCCTTAGCCGTACTTGAATCTGCAGCTCGCCTCGTACCTGGCATTCTGGGCCACGAGGAATCAGCGAAACAGGATTCATTTGCCAAACCTGGCCTGCTTGACCACCCCCATTTCACTCGACCCGCCGTTTTCCGCGGTATGACTGTCCCTGAGGTCCTTCTCAGCGGAGATCATCAAGCCGTAGAAGTTTGGCGCGCCGAACAAGCTCGGAAACGCACTCTTAAGCGCCGACCCGACATTCTGCCCGACAGTAACTGAATTATCTAAACGCATCTAAAACTCATGGACAAAATCATCCAAGAATTCGATCAAAGCAACATGAAAGAGGACATTCCCTCCTTCAAAGTGGGGGATTTCGTCAAAGTCGAATATCTTATTCATGAAGGCAAAGATGACAGAGTTCAACCTTTCGTCGGACAAGTGATTAAATACACCGGACATGGAGTACGAAGGACTTTCACCGTGCGGCGCATTGTTCAGGGCGAAGGGGTAGAGCGAACTTTCCCTATTCACAGCCCAAAAGTGGTAAATGTGACCGTTACCCGAGGGCCCAATAAAAAACCCCGCCGATCTCGTCTCTTTTTCCTTCGTGAACGCGCTGGAAAAGCAGCACAACTCTAAATAGCGAGGCTTCGTCGATGATTCTTAATCTGGGTCGGAAGCTTTTCGGGGTTCTCTTGCTAAGCGCCCTTTCCGTTTGGGCTATTCTGACTTTCGACATCCACTTGGGGTTAGACCTTAGAGGCGGCTCTCGAATCGTCTACGGATTTAACTTCCAAGAGGCCGTTGACGAAGGTCAAATTTCGGCGCAAGAAGACCGTGCAGCCGTCCTCGAACAAACTGCT
>DNPI01000117.1 GCA_003501525.1 Planctomycetota bacterium | reverse complement strand
AGCGTAAAGAAGAACGAGCCGTTGGGGCCAGGTGTTGGGCCGAACGCGTATTCGTGGTAGTTGCCTGAGAGATGCCATCCATCTGCCACTGTTTCCAGGTCATCCATGCGTCCGTCATCGTTTCTGTCCCGCATGCGTGAAAGCTCTCCCCGTTGGACGCTGTAAATCCACTCACCTTGTTTCAAAAGTCCTAGGGGTTCTTGAAGACCTTCAGCCCAGAGTGAAAAGCGGGGCGATTTGCTGAGCGCGTTCTTTACATGCCAAATTTCGCCACGGCGGGTGGCAATGTAGAGGTCCTCGTTGCTGGGGAGTAATCCGCTGACTTCCAGGAGTACGCCCTCTGGAGCGGTGAAGTCGACAATCTCAAAGTAGTCAGCTTCGCTGGCCTGTAATGCCAGGAGTAGTACTGGTAGGCCTACCACTGGTAGATAACCTCCCGAGTTTCTCCATCTTGTAAGAGAAAGGGTTCCGCAGGGCTCAGCTCTACGCCCTCTCCTTTTGGTAGATCAATCGTCAGGTCCCCTCCTTTTGCGCTAAATGTGCGGACGAATTCCGAGCCACCTGCAATCCACCGAGGTCGCATTGAATCATGTATTTCCACATCTCCAAGTTGAATACGGAAGGTGGGCCATCCTTCAGCGTCGAGTTGCCAGCCAAGCAACTTGGGCTCGTGGGCTGACTTGTCAGCTAAAGAAAAGGGGAACTTCGAATCCAAGATGACGTGGTCTATGCCAGCGGGTTCAAGTTCTACTAAATTGCGGCCGCGCCAAGTCCCTTCCGCGTTGAGGAATGCCCCGCGCCATATCCAACGGAGCTGGAGATGTTCAAGGTCGTAGGCGTAATGTGTTCGATGCGAGGTGCCAACGGCAATGCAACGAGCAGACAAGTCGCTCAGGGAACATCCGTGGAGAAGCGGGCGTTCGCCCGGTTCTAGTGCATAAGTGTCTGATTTAGGGATTAAGCCGGATGGCAGTGGCATTGCAGGGCCAAGGGATGTCCATGCCCTTAAGGCCTCCTGTTCGCGCTTAGACCGGGAATTGCTCATTGGCCAGAACCTAGGCATGCGAGTGCCCGGGCGGTGCTTTACTGGCGCCTGTAGCCACTCCAAGAACCACTCAGGCTTTACGCGGTCATATTGAAGGGCCAAATCCATAGCTTGAATGCTTGGCCCGTCGTGTCCGGCCACGCGATGACATTCGATGCAGTTTTTACCCTGAATCCCGGCGAGGAACTGGCCTTCCTCAATAGCTGAGTCGGCAAATGTGGGTTCAACTTCATCTCCGGGAGTCGAGTCGACCCGAGAAAATATTCCAGCCCACCGCTTGGCTTGGCTTTCTTCGAGGACAACGCACCGTGCCCGCAGATAAGGCCGTGCGCGACGTTCATTCGTTAGGTGCTCAAGTATCCACGCCTCTCGCAGCCGATGCCCAACCTTGTCCAGAGATGGAGGAAGGCGACCTTCAAATCCCAAGTCTTCTTCTCCGACAAAGCTGACTCGTGCAGATTCAGCAAGTCCACCTCGGTCGCCTCGCGTGTGACAGGAAAGGCAGCCGTCGAGCTTCATGTGGTCGCCGACAATATCATCCGTTTCTTCGAGTTTTTGGTACTTGGGGGCCGGGATATTGAACGGGCCATGCTCGAGTGGGTGCGGCGGCGGGATGAGCGCTTCGCGCTGAACGCGGAAATTCTCAGTTGGGATTTCGGCGGGTTCTGGGAATCCAGGTCCCTCCCATTCCAGTTCTAGAATTTCTCCGCCAGCAGCTTCCGTCATGCGAACTTCGAAGAGGTGAACCCCTTTTGTGAGATTTGCGGATTGAATTACGACTCGCTCGGGCGCAAGTGCTTCGTTGGAAATGATTTTTTCTCCATCAATCCACAGCCAGGACGAATCATCCGAGGTTAGGTGGAATGTCCACTCCCCTTCTTGTGGCACTAAAAGCTCGGCTTGAAAGCGAAGTAGGAAGTGGTTGTCGCGAGTGCGTACTTCAGGTCCGATGAAATCGGCAACGCCGGTTGCGGCAGGGCTATGCCCGTCGATACTGGGAAGGCTCTCGTCTTCAATGTTCATTTCGTAGCATTCCCACTTGAGACCAGGCTGGGGCGGAGCTTTATCGGCAGTCACTCTCTGCTCACGCAGCAAAAACGCGCTAAGAGCAGCGGACTCCTGGGAGCTTAAGCCGAAATCATGAGGGAACGCGCGATCGTAGACATCGGGCTGTGGAGGGCTTTCAAGAAATCCTGCGAGGGATCTCATATCGGTTCGAGTGCCCAGCCTTGAGATTCCTGTTGATTGGTGACAGGCGAGACAGCCCAACTCACGCCACAGAGATTCACCATGGTCAAGAAGGCCTTGGCTTACTGGGGATGGCTCCGCCTCGAATGCGGCATAAGGCGCCTCTGGCAGTTGATTAACTTCTGCGGGGATTGCTGGTTCCTGAGCTGTAATAGGCCTGATGGGACCACTGAGCAGGAAGAGAAGAGGAAAAGTTAGCACTGGCTTTTACACACCCTACTTTCCCCTTCAAAGGAACGCCTTGTGTACCTCGCGCGGCGTTTGTGGAATGGCTGTATGCATATCATCATCGCCGAGGCAAAAGCCCTTCCTGGAAGGATTGATCAATTAGAGGAAGTCTTCGCGACCATGCTGGAGCCCTCGCGGGCGGAGCCTGGTTGTATTAGCTACCGTTTCTTTCGGAGCTATGACGACAGCGACTCCGTTTTGTTT
>DNPI01000034.1 GCA_003501525.1 Planctomycetota bacterium | reverse complement strand
TCTCCAAAGACGAAGCAGCGGAGAAGGGCACTTCTCCTGAAGAAACCATCAAAGAGGAAGAAGAGGAAGAATTGATCCCGGCAAAGGCCACCGAAGAAGAGCCCGCTAAAGAGCCAACCGGAGTTCCAACTCCTACGGCAAAGCCAGGGGCTTCAAAAGTAGGAAAAATAGACTTGGCTGCCTTGGGGCTCATCAAGAGTCGGCAGCAGGCAACAAAAAAGTCTGCGACTTTTACCGATATCAGGGATAACCAGTCCAGCCGCCGGAGAGATCACCGAGCCCGACAAAGGGATCGAATGAAAGCCCGCAAAGCGGGCACGATGCCTCCAAAGCATGTGTCTACTGTCGAACGGAAGAAAGATGTCATTCTCGATTACCCGGTCACTGTCAGATCGTTCTCGGCGGCTGCGGGAATCCCTATTAATGAGTTGTTGAGACTGTTGATGACCTTAGGCGCGGCAACGAACCAAAATGCGAATTTGGATTCAGCAACTGTCGAACTCCTCGCAACAGAAACTGGCATAAATGTACAAATTAAAGAAGAGGCTGACGCGGAAGAAGGCCTTATGGAGGAAATCCAGGCTGCTCGCAGCACAGTGGACCCTGAATCCTTAGGGCCTCGCCCTCCTGTCATTACGTTTCTCGGTCACGTTGACCATGGGAAAACCTCTCTAGTCGACGCAATCAGAGAATCCCGAATCGCCCAAAAAGAGGCTGGTGGGATCACCCAACACATCGGCGCTTACACGGCCGCATTGGCCGATGGGCGCAAGGTCACCGTGCTTGACACACCCGGCCACGAAGCATTTACAGCCATGCGAGCCCGAGGTGCCCAAACAACAGACATCGCTGTGCTAGTGGTGGCAGCAAATGACGGAGTAATGGCCCAAACTGAGGAAGCCGCAAATCATGCAAAATCAGCCGGCGTTCCGATAGTGGTTGCCATTAACAAAATGGATGTCGCAGGCGCCAATGCTGACCAAGTAAAGTCACAGCTTTCTGGCATTGGCATTCAAACAGAAGACTGGGGAGGAGAAATAGGCGCCGTAGAGGTTTCAGCGCTGCAAAAAAAAGGTATCGAGGAACTGCTCGAAAGAGTACTCCTTGAAGCTGAGGTTCTCGATCTCAAAGCGCACTCTACGGGAGATGCCATGGGCGTCATACTCGAATCTAAAGTCGAAAAAGGAAAAGGGAAGGTTGCCCACGCTCTTGTTCAAGATGGGACACTCAAAGTAAAAGATGTGGTGCTGGCAGGGCCCACCTTCGGGAAAATCCGCCTAATGTTTGACGCCGACGGCAAACCGATGAAGAGTGCAGGTCCCTCAACACCCGTTGAAATCCTTGGCCTCGAAGAGCTCCCGATTGTCGGTGAAAAATTCTACGCGGTAAAAGACATCAAGGCCGCCAAAGAAGTCGCTGTGAAGCGTGCTGAACGCCGCCAAGACCGCGAACGCGCCAAACAAAGTGGAACTACCGCTCAAGCTCTAATGGAGCAGATAGATGAGAGTTTGGCCGCACGAATTCGTTATGTACTAAAAGGGGATGTGCAGGGTTCCGTAGAAGTGCTTTCTGAAACGTTAATCGGAATGAGTACCGAAGAGGTCAAAGTTGATGTAATTCACAGTGGCGTAGGTGCCGTAACCGAAACCGATGTTAATTTGGCAGAAGCAGCCGATGCTGTCGTCATCGGATTCCACGTTGTCCCCGATAGCAAAACGCGAAAGACCGCAGAACGAGCACATGTTGAAATCCGGCGTTATGACGTCATCTACGACTTAATTGAGGATACGGAAAAAGCAATCCTTGGCAGCCTTGCGCCCAAAGAGGAAGAAAAAATTGTTGGACACGCTGATGTCCTACAGGTTTTCCGTTCTTCCCGCTGGGGCTCTATTGCTGGCTCAAAAGTCACAGATGGAATACTGTCGCGCAATTGCCACGCCCGCTTAATCCGAGACGGAGCTGTAATTTATGAAGCTCCTTTCGCTTCCCTTCGACACTTCAAAGATGATGTCAGAGAAGTTAAGGAGGGCAACGAATGCGGAATCAAAATCCAAGATTTCGAAGACATAAAAGCAGGCGACGTGATTGAAGCATTCATTATGGTGGAGAAAGAAAGAACACTAGAGGAACTTCAAGCCATCCAGCAAGATGATGCATCAACGGATGGAGAAGAAGTGTCCGAAGGCTGAACCGCATGGCAACTGAGCGTCGACGCAAGCAGATTGCCCGCAGGATTCAAGAAAAACTCGCTCGCATTCTAATTTCGGAGATGAAAGATCCGCGAGCATCTTTCGTAACGATTACGGGTGTTGAGGTGAACGAAGATCTCGCAGTAGCAAAAATTTCATGGTCAGCCATTGAAGCAAAACACCGCAGCAAAGTAGACCACATGCTTGAGCATGCCCGCGGTTTCCTAAGAACCGAAGTCGCTCGCGACTTAAACCTGAGAACCGCACCAAGATTAGATTTTGAATATGACGAAGGCTTGGAGAGGACAGAACGCATTGAAACAATCCTTCGTGGTGTTCTGCCGAAGCAGCTGCCAGAGGGGGATGAGAACACAAAAGAATAAAGCCGCGCCAAGGCGTCTTAGGCGAGCCGAAGCAGTTTTAGCTCGACGAACAAGCCGATTCTTGGTCATCCTCGATCGGTGTACTGATTACCACAATGCCGACGCAGTCCTTCGCACCGCTGAGGCGCTCGGCATTCAGAACGTTTGGATGGTCGAGCAAACCCCACCCGCTCCCAGAGCTTGGAAACCGGGAGCCGCCTCGAAAGGATCCCACCGGTGGCTAGACATAAAAATATTTCCTCAAGCAACCGAATGCATCAACCAGCTACATAAGGAGCAGTGGGAAATTTGGGCCACAGATTTAGGTGAAAGCGCAAAAGACTGTATTGCAGAAGAACTGCCTACAATCCCTAAAAAAATAGCCCTTGTACTGGGCAGAGAAAGCGACGGGGTTTCGGCGGAATTTCTTCAAGCAGCCAAACACCGCCTACGTCTACCAATGCACGGATTTGCAGAATCCTTAAACCTTTCGGTAGCAGCAGGCCTTTTTCTGGCTGCTCTGTTCCGAGCCTGCCCAGAAGCCCGAGGAGATATCTCTGAATCTCAAAAATTAGACCTACGTAAGCACTGGTACTCAACACTTGCGACATCTGAAGAGCAGCGCGAGGAATTCATGAGATGGGTCAAAAAGCCGCCCTCGCCCCTAGATGACCCCCGCCCGGCACCAGAATCCCGGCGTCCACGAGTACCCAAAAAAGCGGCAAAGCGTTACAAAATCGAGCGAAACTAAATTCGATGCCAACGAATCCCCTCAGCGACATCTTCAAGAACAATGCCCGCTTCCATTAGCGAAGCCCGCAGTTCGTCAGCCCGCTGAAAGTTTTTCGACTGCCGAGCTTCCTCTCGCTCAGCAATCAAAGACTCAACTTCCTCGTCCGATAGGGAAATAATCCCTTCATCAGGACCTAAAAATCCAAAGACGCCATCCACCTCTAGTAGGAAGGACAAGGCAGCCGAAGCTTCCTCGGCTGTTTTTAGATCACCCTGGAGAAAATCTGAACGCAAATCGAAAAGAACTGCGAGAGCAGCAGAGGCATTAAGATCTTCAGCAAGAGCCGCCTGAAACAATTCCCGCGCCTCATCTATCCGAGCACAAACCCCCTCGTTCACGGCACCATGTGCTGAAGCCTCTAGGCGTCCCTTGAAATCAGCCAAATTACGGCGAGCTTCAGCCGCTCCCTTGAGAGCTTCCCACGTAAAGTTCATGGCTCCTCGGTAATGCGTCCGTAAAACAAAAAACCGAAAGTCAAGAGGCGAAAACCCCCTTTCTTGCACATCATCCAAAGTCCATACGTTGCCTACTGACTTGCTCATCTTCCCGCCATCAACTTGAAGAAATCGTGTGTGCATCCATGTACTCACCCAAGATTTTTCTATCAACGCCTCGGTTTGAGCAATTTCACACTCGTGATGAGGGAAGATGTTGTCTTCACCACCAGTGTGGATGTCAAATCGATCACCAAGATATTTCCGAGACATCGCAGAACACTCAATGTGCCAACCGGGAAACCCATGGGGTCCAAATTGGCTTTCCCATTTCATCAAATGGTCTGGATCCGACTTCCATAACGCAAAATCAGAAGGGTGCTTCTTGTCAGGATTAACTTCGAGACGAGCACCAGCTTCAAGATTGTCTACTTTGTTTCCACTCAGCCTGCCATACTTTGCAAAAGAGGGCACATGAAAATAGACATCCTCTCCAACTTGGTAAGCGTTTCCTTTTTCAATCAGCGCACAGACCATTTCAAGCATTTCAGGTATATGTCCTGTTGCCCGAGGATAATGATGGGCAGGCATGACTGCTAGAGATGCTAAATCTGTAAAAAAAGATTCAGAGACCTTTTCCACAAGATCCCAAGGATCAATTTTTTCACGGCGCGCTCTCTTCTCCAACTTATCCTCACCTTCATCGGCATCATCAGTCAAATGCCCCACATCAGTGAGGTTCATAACTTGCGTAACCTCAAAGCCCGCGTATTCCAAAACTCTCCGCAACAAGTCGGCAAAGAGGAATGCGCGATGGTTCCCAATATGCGGACGGGCATAGACAGTGGGGCCGCAGTGATAGAGCCCAACCTTCCCCTCCTCAATCGGCTCAAAGGGCTCAATCTCCCCTGTCAAAGTGTTCCGGAATCGTAGTTCCACGAGGAAATTCTAACTCCGAGGATGACGCTGGCTGTATTTGTGCATAAAGCGGTTAAACCGATCTAGCCGAGCTGCACACTCCAAATCCGTCAAAGGGCGATTTAAAAGCCTAGCGCCCGCAAGATCAAGAAGATAACACTGTTTGGTTTCTTCTACCCACAGGAGGTTCCCTGGATGTAAATCGGGCGCCCACAAGCCAAGGTTAAAAACTTTGCGCATCAGATGATGTGCGGCTTCAAGAACTTCTCGACGATTTCTTAATTCGAACACCGTCGCAGAATTGCGAATCTCTTCAGTAACAATGTGATGTTTCCAGAAAAGTCCTGAACGCGCCGCCAAGGCCAAAAGGACTCGGGGAGTTGCAACTCCAGCTGCTCGTAGCGCAGCAGCAAGATGAACTTCCGATTCAAGGCGGTCAACTCCCCAGTAGCGGGCCCGCAAAATCCCTCCTAAAAGTCCTCCATGCCAATGCGTTTTCCACACACCTCGAAATCCCCCAACATCAACGCGCCAAACCGGGTTTCGGCCCTGCCCAACAATCTTCCCATGGGCATTAGCAGAAACACTAAGGCGCTCTTCGCCGTCCACCAGCCAACCCTCCCATCCGCCCTCATCACTGCAAGCCAAGCCCTCAAACACCCACAAACGAGATGCTTTTCCCGCCAGGATTGAATAGGTTTCTGGGTTAGGCATTGCCGCATGTTATCTTCCGCCTATGCGAGAACCCGAAAGTCATTTCCTCCCACGGTCGGGGAAAGTTCTCGTTGTGCGACTTTCCGCTCTGGGAGATGTCATCAAAACGATTCCAGCAATGCGAGCTCTTTCGGAAGCACGACCCGATTTGCACTTGGAATGGCTCATTGAAGATCAATATGCAAGCTTAGTGGAAAGCCTTCCTTTCATAAAACGCACCTGGGTGTTCCCTCGTAAAAAGTGGGCATCCCCTGCGGGATGGTTAAGAATGACACGTCACCTTGCCGGCATTGCCGGTGGGCAATGGGATGCTGTTTTAGATTTTCAAGTAAACCCAAAAAGCCAATTCCAGGCAGCGATTACTAGGGCACCTATTCGTATTACGAGAAAAAAAGATACCGAGCGCCGCTCGATAATAGAACAGAATGCCGATTTGATACGCGGCTTGGGAGCAAACATAAAAATGAAAAAAAGTTGGAAATGGCCTTTGCCTAACCAATGTTTTCAGAGCGCAGACTTAAAAGGAAACGGATACCCCGTCATTCTCCATGCTGATACAACCATTTATGGCAGAGACAAGGCGTGGCCTGATTCCTACTGGATTAATCTTGCTACTGAACTAAAGGCCAAAGGCGTTCCAGTTCAATTTTTGCGCCCACCGAGCAATTCACGCATAGCAATTCTTGCAGCAGAGGCAGGCTGCTCTCTTACTCCTCTCGCGCCAAACATTCCTGCGCTAGCCTATCTATTGGATCACTGCCGAGGCCTAGTGGGAACGGATAGTGGCCCCACTCATCTCGCCGCTTACCGGACAGTTCCGACTGTCGCCTTATTCGGGGCTACAGACCCTGCTATTCATGCTCCTTGTGG
>DNPI01000038.1 GCA_003501525.1 Planctomycetota bacterium | reverse complement strand
CACCAGGAGTCTGCCCCGCCTCAACCACCCAAACGCGTAAATCTTGGGCGTCACTCACTGCAACCGAAGCGCTCCGCTTGGGAGGCATCTTCAGCGGTTACCCGATTTTCAAGGCACTCGGATCTCCGATGCTATTAAATCGCGCCAAATCTTCCCACAGCATCGCTGAACCCAACTCCCTCGCTGCGATATCAGAGAGCGTTTCCCCCTCCCGCACACGCACGACTCTCGTGCTTGGCAAAGGCAAAACAGCATCAACCGGCTTCGACGGTGTAATTTTCGCACTGGCAACAGCGGGCTTAAGCGGCGCTTCTTCCAATGGGCTACGAAGCGGCGGACTATTAAAATCCTCCACACCAACAAACAATCTCCGTTGCTGAGGGGGGAGGAGGTTGACTGCCGGAAGCGCAGAGGGGTCCAAAGCTATAACTTCCTGAGTAACTGGAATTCCATCTGCACTCTTCGTGCCAAGAAAACGGCCACCGAGAGCGACAAGCAGAAGGACAAAAAGGGCAATTAGCCCATTACGTTGGATTCGGTCCATGGGATTAGATCAGAGACTGGGACGCGTGAGCGCCGGGGTTCAATCGCAGCACGAATGGCTGCGCCTAGTAAAGCAGAAAGAGCAAGCATTGAAGAGCCGCCTCGGCTAATAAACGGGAGGGGGAGGCCTTTAATCGGAACAGCTCCAGTCACCATGGCCATGTTGTAAGCCGCCTGCAAGGCAATAGTCACCGTAGCCGCAGCCATCAATATCGCGCCGTAGCGAGAATCCGCTCTTCGAGAAGCCAGCACACCAAAAACTGTGAAAGCCACGAAAAGTGCCCAAACAGCAAGACACCCAAAAAGGCCCCATTCTTCACCAATAAGCGCAAAAATTAAATCCGTATCGCCTTCAGGCACCCAGCCATTTTTCATCAATCCTTGCCCAGGCCCCATGCCACTAATTCCACCCAGCTGGAAGGCCTCAACAGCTCGGCCAACCTGAAAACCGCTCCCTGCAAAGAACTCTCCCATCCGAGCCTGCACATGAGGAAAAGCAAAAACAAGAAGGCCACAAAGAGCAACCACACCAAGGACAAGCGTTCGAAGATAGCGAATAGGAGCACCAGCGAAGAAAAGCGTTATCGCGCTAACAATAAGAAGGATGAGAAGTGTGCCTGTATCTGGTTGGAGTACCACCGGGAACAGCAGGATAAAAAAGGCCACCAGCATTCGAAAAAGCTCCCTCGGCTGCACTAGACGCAATGGGTCCTTCGCCGCCCACGAGGCCAAAGCTACAGGCCACAAGAACTGCAGAAAAGCAGAGGGCTGCAAGCTAAAAGAACCTATCTGCACCCACCGCTCAGCAGAATGGCTCACCCTTCCAAAAGAAGGGCTAACCAACATAAGGACCAGAACTCCAAAAACTAAAAGGAGAAGACCCGGGACCAAAGCTCTCAACCGCGCCAAAGGAATTAGAAAAGCAGCAAGGAACGCGGCCAAGCCCAAAGCCAAATGCAGGCTGTGCAGCCCTAGCTTAGCCCACGCTTCTCCCGGCGGAGCAGCAGAGACACCAGCCACAAGACCTATCAAACCCAAAGCAGCAACAATCGCAACTAAAGAGATTGCCACAGAAAACGCTGGGGACTGCACCTTCATCGAACCTTAAGAGCGAGTAAACCGAATGCAGCTAAAACAGCCGCCAAAATCCAGAATCGAACGACGACCTTTGGCTCTCTCACATCCCATTCATCTTTACTGACTTTCATCATGAACACGTGATGAAATGGAGCTACTGGGAACAACCGCTTCCCACCACCAAAAAATTTCCTCGTCACCTTAAACCAATAAATCTGCATAAAAGACGAGGTGGCTTCTAAAACAAAAACTCCGGCAAGAAGCGGCAAAGCAAATTCCTGCCGGCTAACAATTGCCAACCAAGCAATCATGGCCCCCATAGGAAGGGCACCACTGTCTCCTAAAATAATTTCTGACGGCGAGCTGTTAAACCAAAGAAAGCCCAAGGTCGCCCCGACTAAGGCTCCGCCCATAACCGCAACCTCCCCCGCGCCTGGCAAAAAAGGGAGATGGAGATATTCCGCCCAAACAGCGTTACTTACCACATAAACAGAAACGCAAAGGGCCCCAAAAGCAGGGAGAGCAGAGCCAGCAGCAAGACCGTCCAATCCATCGGTTATGTTCACCGCATGTGATGCTGCCAGAATCACAAAGGATTCAAACACAACAAAAAGCAGGAACCCAAGGCCTCCGAGCAATGCTGGGTCTGCAGTTAAATCTTTCAGGATAGGGAAATAAATTATCCCAAGTTCTGCGCGTCCACTTTCACGACCGAGCAGCCAAAGCAATCCCACCACCCACACCACTAGCAGGACTGAAGACACCAATTTTGCCGTTCTAGACAAACCCACAGAACGACCTTCTTTAGACCTATATTTCACCCAGTCGTCATAGAAACCAATCGCCCCCATTCCGACAAGAAGCGTCGCACCAAGGAGGACCAAAAGTTCATTCAGCCGAGCAAACAAAATTGTCGAGAACAAAACTGCGGCAACCCAAAAGACACCGCCAAAAGTAGGCAACTTCTTAGCTTTCTTGTGCGCTGCAAACTCTTCCAGAAATGCAACCCCTTTTGTCACAACACGATTGCGATCGTCTCTCCTGGACACTTTTTCTGGCACGAAGCTCGGTTTCTCGTAAACATTCAAAGTTTCCAACCGGGCAATCAAAGACTTCCCCAAAAGAAGTGCTGTAGCAAAGGCCACACCAGCTGCAAGCGCAGCCCGAACCGTGATGTATCCCAGAACCTGAGAAGGCTGCCAGTGCTCCGCAAACCAAGGCACCAACCAAGGAATCATCGAGCACCCTCCACGGTCGGAGAAGAAAACACTCGCGCCCATTCCTTGACCGCGTCAATGACGATCTCAAGCCCCTCAGAACGCGAAGCCTTCAAAAGCAAACAATCGCCGGGTTCCAATATCTCCCCCAATAAGGCGCCAGCAGAAGTCGCATTTTTAGTTTTCACCACCTCCACCCTCCCGACTTCAATTTCTTCCGCTATCCACTTGCCCCCCAAACCGACTCCGACCAAAACATCCACTGAACCCGCACATATCTCCTTTCCTATCTTGCGGTGCCAAGCTTCCGACTCGGCTCCTAATTCTTGCATAGTCCCCAAAACTGCAATCCTTCGCCTCGAGCCCGATTGAGCAGAAAGGGCCAAAAGAGACGCCTTCAACGAAGGTGGACTGCTGTTGTAACTGTCATCTAAAATTAGCACTAGACCTGAAATGTCACAGAGAGTCATACGCCCTTTCGGCGCAGTCAATGAAGGAAGACGCCCATCTACCCGCGAAGGGTGAACTCCCAACTCAACTGCTACAAAGCCCGAAGACCAAGCAAGGATCGCTTCATGAGGAGTTAGGAAGGGAAGGACAACAGTATCTCCCAAAAACCCTGGGACCTCCCAAGCACCTGGCTGCCCACGTGAGGCACTTTCTTCATCCCATGGGTTCAAATCCTTGGGGACTACCCGCCAAGGCCCTGAACACATTGCAGACACACCAGGCCCAAACCAAATCCCTCCCCCAGCAGGCACCGCGCTCGGCAATCGACCCTTTTCTCGGGCGACACCCGCAACATCTCTTAGCCCTTCTAGGTGGACTTCCCCAATAGAAGTAACCCAAGCAAAATCTGGGGGCGCGGTGGCCACCAACCGGTCCATCTCTCCGGGAGCATTAATCCCATATTCCAAAATCAATATCTTTGTATCGTCAGGTGTCGAGAGAATAGACAAAGGTAAACCAATTTCAGAATTCCAAGAAGCAGGAGATGCAAAGACTGAATCAGAATGATCCTGAAGAAGCGTACTAAGAAAATCTTTGGCTGTTGTTTTTCCAACAGAGCCCGTAATGCCCACTACACGACAAGACAAATGACTCAAATAACTCTTGGCAAGCAAATGCAAAGCTTCCAGGCAATCGGCGACTTCCACCCCAGCAAGCGACTCTGGTAAGCCCTCGCTCCGAGAGACGAGAACAGCTTGCGCGCCAGACGCTTTAGCTTCGCGCAAAAACATGTGTCCATCTGCTCTCGCTCCAGGAAGAGCCACAAACAAATCGCCGGGCTGCACTTGGCGGCTATCGACAACAACTCGCTGACATCTGCGAGCCCCCCCCCTATCTCCCAGTAACTCCCCGTTCACTATCGTCGCGATCTCTGCCACGCTTAGATTAAACATCCAGCAGCCTCCTCTAGTTCCACCTTGTCACTGAATGGGAAACGGACCCCGCCCACATCTTGCCAAGTTTCATGACCTTTACCCGCAATAACCAAAACATCACCCGGAGCTGTTTTCTTCAATCCCATTCGGATAGCAGAACGCCGGTCCAGCTCAACTAATGGTTCGACTCCACAAGAGCGAACTCCATCCGCAACAGTCTCTGCAATAGAACCAGGGGATTCCATACGTGCGTTGTCCGTGGTGACAATACACCAATCCGCACCCTGAGCAGCGGCAACTCCCATTGGAAATCGCTTAAGAGAATCACGGTCCCCACCCGCACCAAAAACAAGACCTAATTGCCTACTGGGATGAGACGCCCGAATCGCAGCCAAGACCTCCTCAAGAGCCGCCGGGGTATGGGCGTAATCCACGTACAGAAAACGATTACTGTCAGCGCAAATACGCTCCAAGCGCCCTACCGGCGAAGTCGCATCAGAAAGTCCGCGGGAAGCCTCCTCCTCACTCAACCCCACAGATCTCAAAAGCCCCCAAGCCAGCAGGAGATTCTCTGCATTATGCCTGCCCACCAAGCTACTTCGAATCTCTCCACCACCCCACGAGCCTCCTATAGTGAGGATTAAGCCCTCGGCGTGAAATTTCACCTTGCCCCTCAAGGGAGCACTGTCGCCTAAGCCCCAAGGGATTATTTCGGCCGATGCGCCTTGGCATGGAGCAAAAATTTGATCCTCTCCTCTTGGAATAAAAGCTGGAGAGCCCGCAGGGAGAGCGTGAATCAGTCGGGCTTTAGCTTTCGCATACGAAGTGATATCTGAATGATAATCCAGGTGGTCCTGAGTGAAATTCGTCCACCCAGCAGCATCCATGGAAACCCCAGCTAAGCGACATTGCGAAAGGCCATGAGAAGAGGCCTCTAGCGCTACAGCTCGACCGCCTGCTTGAACAACTTCAGAAAACCATGCGTGTAAAGTATCCACTGGCGGAGTTGTGAGATTTTGCGCGTGATTTATACCGCGAAAAAAACGACCCAAAGTGCCGCATCGGCCTGTCGGGATTGAAGCTGCCTCGAGGGCCTGATGCACAAGATGCACGACAGTGGTTTTGCCGTTAGTACCTGTAACCCCTAAAACGAATAAAGAATCAGAAGGACGCCCAGTCAAAACATGAGCTACTTGCCCCGCCAACTCAGCAAGGCTCAAAGAACCTTTGGGAATAAGATAGGGCACTTTTTCAGAACCAGGCGCCATACCAAGGACAACTCGAGCACCACGAGAAACCGCTTCCGATGCGTAATCCATTCCATCTGAAGTGAGCCCGGGCAAGGCCAAAAACAAATCGCCAGGCACTATCTGCCTAGAATCCGAGCATACCCCGGTCAGAACTGGATTTACATCTTGTCCCCCAGCAGGAGGAACAAGGCCGCACCAATCCTGAAGGGCGTCAAGCAACCCCGAAAGACGCATCCTCACTCACCAAGAAACATAGCGGACAGGAACTCACGTTCCAAGAAGGAAACAGAAGAGGATTCCAAGGGATGGCCCAATGCATAGCGCAAAATCCTCCCAGCAGCGGGGCCAGCAACGCGACTGCCAAAAGTTTCCTTTCCGCTCGGATTTTCCACGACCACCAAAACAGCCACCTGCGGATTCTCTACTGGACCAAACGCTGCGAACAAAGAGGTGTAACCGTCCTCGTGGAGTTTTTTAACAGTTCCACTTTTACCTCCCCAACGCAAATCGTCCCACCGTGGGAGCCATTTTCGGTGCGGCATCTCCACAACACCTGCAAGAACCTCCCGCATCCACCCAGACCAACGGTTAGGAATGACCCTTCTTTCCTGAACAGGTTCCTCATCTAAAGAAATTTGAGGTCTATAAAGGACACCTCCATTCACAAGAGCCGCATACGCATACACAAGTCGTATGGGCGTCAGACTAAGTTGATGGCCCATCGAAACAGAAGGAACGGTCCACGCTCTGTTTTCCCATTCACGAGGACTCGGGCGGCGCCCCAGTAGCGGCTCCGGATGCCGTATGTTCGTAGCATCCCAAAACCCGAATTCGGCAAGAGCATCGTTCAAGCTCTCCGCACCTAAACGCATCCCTATCTTCCCCGCACCGATATTGGAGGACCATATCAGGACACCTTCGGCGTCGAGGAGGCCACCAGGTACACCTCTCGAATTCCGAATAGGAGGTTTGCGGACATGCCAAACTCCACCTTCCCCATCAAAAACATCTGAAGGTTTAATCGCTCCCGTGGCCAACGCAGCACCAACGACAAATGGCTTACATGTACTGCCTGGCTCAATCGGCCAAAAAAGAGGTAGCCCATCCGCTGGAGAATCCGTCAAATAATTTGGGTCAAAGTCCGGCAAAGCACCTGCAGCAAGCAAGTCTCCTGTATTAACATCGACAACTATTGCTGCCGCCCACTCTGGTTCGTGCTCAATCATCACTTGGCCTAATTCCGAGTGAAGAACTGAGCCAATGCCAACGTCAAGGGTAGTCGCCCAATCAGGAGCGGATTTCGCAGGGCGAAATGCACCAGCAGGGTTTACCCCATAAGACCCAAAGACTTCCAGGCTTTCTTTCTTTCCATCAACTCCTGCCAAATCGCTATTCAATCTCTGTTCAAGCCCGATAGCCCCCCTTCGCACCTCGCCCACAACACTCGTGTACCCCACAAGGTGCGAAAGAACTCTCCCATGTGGATAAAACCGTTTCCAACCTTTCTCCAACTTTAATCCGGATCCTGGCACTACGCTGAGGATTGCCCGAACACGATCAGCGCTAGCTGTAGACAAATCTCGCGCGAGAGCGACACGAACACGATTAGGATCAGCCATAATTGCAGCCAATGCTTCCGCCTCTAGGCCACAGGCGGAAGCTAAATCCTGGAGATCTTCGACCTTCTCCTGTTCGGCGCCTTTCCACCTCCCTCCGTGCCTCCTGCCCTCCCAAGGGGCATCCATCACAAGCTTCCACGTCGGCCTATCCTCAGCAAGAACTCGCCGGCTGCGATCTAGTATTCGCCCTCTTGGCGCTTCCAAAACCTGCGTCTTAACAAAACGCCCTTCTGCTCTCTCCAAACCTGACAAGTGAAGCTGCAAAAGGCGTATAAAAGAAGCTAAAAAAAGGAAACCAACCGGCATAAGAACCCAAAGTGGGCTCAACGGACCAAGACGGTTCCTCAAAGCTCCGGAGATCTCCTACCGTTTAAAAATTCGAACCACGCATGCCGCTCGCTCACCGCCGAAGGAGCACTAATCGCTTCCAAAAGAGATTGATACTCCTGCGTTCGATCTTCACTGTCTAGCACATTCCTTCGGTACACCTCGGCTCGAGCTCGGCAGGCCATTGCTTCACTTTTCGCGCCCAATCCACACACAAGCTCAAGAAATGTGAGCAGCAAAAGGCCAATGATTTTTCCACTCAATCTCCTCCGCCCCCCTTCCTCACTGCTCTTAGCCGGGCACTTCTGGCCCGAGGATTGCGCCGAACTTCGCCAGAAGAAGGCGTTACGCCCCGCGGAAGAATATCTTCAAAATATCCGCTTCGGACTTCGTTTCGAAAAGCAAGCTTTACCCTGCGGTCTTCCAAAGAGTGGAAGGAGATGCACGCCATCGTCCCCTCAGGCGCGAGAAGCTGAAGACCCACCTGAAGGAAAGCCTCAATCTCATCCAATTCTCGGTTAACAGCAATCCGTAGAGCCTGAAAAGTTCGCGTTGCCGGGTGAAAGCCCCGTCTGCCACGAGGCAAAACACGCTCGACCAAATCGGCCAACTGCGAAGTTCGAATCAGGGGGCCAAACCGGCGAGCCTGGACAATTGCGTGGGCAAGGCGCCGAGAAAACCGCTCTTCGCCGTAATCTCGGAGCCAAGCCTCAATTTCATCCTCACTTGCATGAGCAAGAAGGACCGCCGCAGAATTTTTCTGCGTTCCCCTATCCATACGCATGTCGAGCGGACCATCTTCCTGAAAAGAAAAGCCACGATCGGCGTCATCCAACTGGTCGGATGAAACTCCAAAATCTGCAAGTATCGCAATCACCTGGCCTTCTGCCTCCTCCGGAAGAAGGCCTTCAAGGCCTGAGAAAGGAGCGTGGACTACTTCGGCCCTATCACCAAAAGGCTGCAATCTTTCCCGCGCCCGGCGAACCGCTTGCGCATCACGATCAATCGCAAACAATCGCAATTGAGGTGAAGTCTCCAAAAGCTTGACAGCATGCCCTCCGCCCCCCACCGTCGCATCGACCAACCAGCCTTCGCGCTGAGTAGCAAGCACCTCTACAACTTCGTCAACAAGCACCGGGGAATGGCGCGTAGGCCCAACAGGACCCGTGTTAGATCGAATATCACGGCTCACAAGAATCACCGACCCCCTCCATCGGGATTCGATTCACCTCGAAAAACCCCCGGAGCATGTGAACGAAATGCGGCTTCCGCCTCGGCAGCTCGGCCCTTTTTCCAGATTCCAGCGTCCCAAATCTGGACATGATCTAAAGCACCAATGACGGCAACCTCAGCACCAATTCCAGCCCTTGCCCGCAAATCGTCAGGGAGGAGTATTCGCCCTTGGGAATCAACCGAAACCTTACGAGCAACAGAACCCAGCCCAAGAGCTGTAGTCCTAGAGGCTTCATCCCCGAAAGCCGAAGGATCGAGTAACTCTAAATGAGATGCAAAGCCTTCTTGAGTGAAAAGATAAAGGCAGTCATCTAGCCCAAGAGTGAGAAAAAAATGCGTTCTTTCTTCCGGACGCTCAACAGCATCCAGAATCGGACGCGGGACAAATACACGACCTTTTCCGTCAACTTTATGAGTAAAGGCTCCAAGAAAAAAGTTCATCGCTTAGGGGCGGGCAGCAAGCGAAGGATTCACCACAATCCACCACTTTCAACCACTTATATATTCTGCCTCACCACCCAGATTCCGCAACAAAAAAATCCGGCAAATACCGGATTTTTTTTTACACCACCTAAATACACCTATTGCGCCTAATCCACCTTCTCCTCCGGAGCTTCTGCATTTGCCAAAAGAGTCTCCCAATCCTCACCTTCTTCTGCGTCCATAAATCCAGCAAGAGCAGTAGTCAATCCCGCACGAGCTTCTACATCGGGGTCCCGGACTTCTACAGAGAACTCCGCTCGGCTTCGCACTTTTTTCAACCTCAGAAATTCTCGTCCGCTAACCCTCCCCACTCCAATCAACCGCAACTTGCGGTGCCGCACTCCAAGCAGAGCCAACAAAAACGCCAAATCCTTGCGCTCAGGCCTAACATCGCCTGAGAGCGCCTCAAGTAAACCAAGAACAGCCTCTATATCCAATTTGGGGCGCTTCCCCGAACCTGCATGACGACTCCTCCACCACACTAGATCACCAGCAGCCTTGTCATCCTCAAAACACTCGCTACATAAGTCACCGCGGCAAAGCGTGACACTCTCGAAACGCAAAAGGGAAAATACTTCTTGATCAGCCTGAAAGCCGGCCCCGCAAGAAGCACACGCCGCTTGCCTTCGCTCAAACTTCCAGGAAACAGTCATTCAACCAATTCGAGTACCAGCCCGGCGAAGGCGAGTGAGCGCATGCTGCAGGACAATACGCGCCACTTCGGCATCGTCTGGCATGGGCTTCCATTTGGCAGAGTCTAATTCAAGCGGTTGATGGACCTCATCATTCTTCTCCACCTCCACCCGAACACGCAGTAGCCAAGCACCTTTCTCAAGGGGATTTACCTCGAAAATCCCTCGGCTTCGCATCCCTTTGCGCGAAAACGGATGCGGAGCGACATCCCATCCCGACACTACAGCTCTCTCCAAATCATCTCTATGAAAAGGCAACGGGAAATTGGAAGCCTGCAAGGCGGCTTCGCATTCAGACAAAATATCACGTAGCGGCGGCGCCCCATGCAGACTGGCCTCGACCCACTGGGGAGGCAGCTCCTCCGCCTCAAAAAGAGAACACGAGAAGCCCACAAGAGATATCAGTAGAAATCGAAAAAAGCGACCTTGCATAAACAAATCCTACCCACTCCCCGGCCTTGTTCGCTTGCGCAAAACGAACCGAACTGGGACACGAGGAAATCCTAACCGACGACGCATATCGCGAGCCAAGGCACGAAGAATCTCTTTCTCAAACAATCGCTTTTCGTTAACAAAAAGAAGGAACGTAGGGGGAGAAGTGCGCAGCTGTGTCGCGTAATAGGCCTTGGGTTTCTCACCTCGCCCACGGAATCTCAGGGTGTCAAAAGACGCACGCAAGGCTCTATTTAATTCTCCCGTTCCTATCCGTTTTGCGCCCTCCTCATGAAGGCTGAAAGCCATATCCATAACCTTGTCGAGACCCTTCTCCTGAAGATTCGAAATGCGACACAAAGGAGAATCCTTCAAATGTGGGAGTTTGTGGGCAACTCGCGATTGAAAATCTCTTCCGCTTTCATCAGGAACTAAATCAAATTTAGTCCCAACTACCACTGAAGGCTTGTACCTATCTATAGCAGTACGAGCTAGTTCCTGATCCATGCGAACAACAGGCTGCTCAAGGTCTAAGAAAAGTAGGGCCACATCTGCGCGACGAACAGCCTGGTCTGTCCTAGTAAGGGAAAAAAACTCCACAGCATCAGCAACTCGTGTGCGACGGTGCACTCCAGCTGTGTCCACAAGGGTCAATGGCTTGCCCTTCCATTGGAAGTCAACATCCACAGCATCCCTAGTCGTCCCAGGAACCTCACTCACGATAACTCTCTGTTCGCCCAAAAGAGCATTCACAAAGGACGATTTCCCTGTGTTTCGCCGACCAAGCAAAGCAATACGCAGCCTGTCTCCAGTAGCTTGCGGAATGTCATCTTCGGGAGGAAGGAAAGCGCGCAAAGCAGTAAATAGTTCTTCCATCCCCCGGCCCTCCTGAGCCGAAATAGGCAAAACTGTCTCGAAGCCCAAAATCGAGAAATCCCCCAAAGAAAGCTCTGCCTCTCGCGATTCACATTTGTTTGCGAGCAGGAGAATTGGAACTCCAGCCTTTCTCAATCTCGACGCAACTCTATCGTCCAAAGGGGTACGTCCCTCCCGAGCGTCAACCAAAAACAACACGGCATCAGCACGATGAATCCCCGTTTCCACCTGGAACTCAACCGACTCGGCAAGATCTTGACGGTCCACAATTCCAATTCCACCTGTGTCCATCAGGTCAAACCTGAGCCCCAGCTCAGGCATGTCCACCGGAAGGATCAGCCTATCTCTCGTAACCCCCGCAGTCGGCTCAACAATAGCCAGCCGCTCACCAAGAATACGGTTGAAAAGTGTTGACTTACCCACATTGGGCCGACCGACAATAGCAATCAATGGACGCTTAGATGATTTCATCGTTACTGAATACCAAGAGAAGGGTGCATTTGCCCTTGCACCCGAATTTCAATGTCCAGGTCAGAAAATGCGACCGATGCTTTGAGAAGCTTCTCTCCCGTAGGCGGCAATGGCCCACCCCTAATTGGAGTAACCGGTTGAATCCAAACACAAGTACCCGGAGCGACCGCAGCAAGATTCTCAAGACAACATCTCCACTCCTCTAGAGATTCATCCTCCGTCACAACCAGCTTAACCGACGTCGCTACACCGGCCTTGGCCGTTTCCTGGAGACATTCAGCCGGATTTGAAAGCCCGGCGCCCTTTTCAAGCGCCGAGGGGATTTTCCAATCCAAAGACACTTGATCAACATGTGGAACAACTTCAGCAAGAGTGTCAGCACTAACACCGGCCGTTTCCAACATTACAGGACCCGGCCACATAGGAAGCCAAGAAAGGAGAAAGGGCGCCTGCGCCAAAGGCTCTCCCCCTGTTACCGCCAAAACAGGACGAAACCCTTTAAACCCATAACTCTCCAATACACGGTCTAACAAGGGCTTCAAATCAGCTAATCCAACAGGATTAAGCATTTCAAGCGTTTCATCTTTCAGATGAAGTTCCCAATGCGATTGACGCTTCCACGATCGAGGCGTATCACACCAGCGACAACGCAGCGGACATCCGCCCAAGCGCAAGAAAAGATGTACTTTCCCTGTTTCTCTGCCTTCTCCTTGGAGACTTAAGAAAGCCTCGTCAAGCCAGACCTCGCCGGCACTCAATGTAGGAAATCAGCCTTCGGCTGATTCGGCACCCTCTTGTCCTTCTGCCGACTCAGGAGCAGCATCCGCCCCCTCTTCGCCATCAGCGAGGACAGCGGCATCCGCCTCATCCAAGGCATCCACCTTCTTCTTCTTACCGATAACTTTAAAACGAGTCCTTACCTTAGGTAAGCCGAAAGGAGAATCAGCTTCTTCGTCCCAACGCCCTTCCTCGATAAGTTTTTCAATCCGCTCTCGGCGGGTCCAAACAGAGCGCTCAGTATTGAGAGCTCCTTGAATATTCAGGGATTTGTGAATTGACATAACTAAGAGGGCCTATGGGTTACTGAACTTGGTAGCCGCGTCCAATATACGCAGAATGGCGGAACTCGGGCTCAGTCTGGCCCGGCATTGTAATCTGTTTTACTTGGTTGAGTAGGCCTTCCAGCTCCTCTTCTGAAGAAGCAGAGCCCACATGTATCTCAAGAATGTCAGGGTACTCAAGCGGTTGCAAGAGCCGCACTGAAGGAAAACCATCACCGTCGGGATCTAATTTCGCCCTTGCAGCAAGCGCCACATCAGTTGCTCGCTTTGGGTCAGACGAAGAATAAGTACCAGCTGTGATGGAGAATGACGAAACCGGAGCCTCACCATCAGGGGTGGTAATCACAGAAGGTACATCTTTCTGCTGTACAACGCCTTGGCAATCGCTAAACAACCAATCCAAAAGTAAAACAGAAAATATCAGAGCTGCTGCCGCAGAAACCCAATGCCAAACGGGATGGTCTTTTATGAATGCAAATGGCGAAGATTCAGGTTTTTTCTGCGAACCTCGAGGAGGAGTAGAGACAGGCTTAACCGCAGGAGGCCGGGGGGTCCGGGCAACCTGTTTTTTCCTCTTTAGGAGGTCCAGGAGCTCCTTTTTCCTTCTCGCCATGTGCCTACCCTTTTCGCTCGAAGAGGATACGCAAGCGACGTTAGATGGGCAACTTGCGCCCCGCTGCGCTCTAGCCCAGGATGGCCCTCATGGATGCACGCTCAACTCGCCCACAAGCAGCGGCAGCACTTCTGATAGGCGGCCTTAAAGATGCCGGACTGACGCACTTGAAAAAATGTAGAGAGCAGACTCCGCCTCCTTCAACGAGCGACTCCATCCGCCGCTGTGAGCTCTGCAGCCTTTGCACAACCCGCAAACAAGCAGTACCCGGAGAAGGGGCCATATCTGCCAAGTTCATGTTTGTAGGAGAAGCACCAGGAGCCGAAGAAGACGCCTCTGGCCTTCCTTTCGTAGGCAAGGCTGGAAAACTCCTGACAAGAATCATTGAGGATGGAATGGGGACACAAAGAAAAGATGCATTCATTACTAACATTCTCAAATGTCGGCCCCCTGGGAATCGAGATCCTCTGCCGCACGAAACTGCATCTTGCACCCCTTGGCTTTCTAAGCAAATTCAAGAGGTGAAGCCCCAAGTAATAATCGCACTCGGGAAACATGCAGCCTGCCACCTTTTAGGTCGAGAAGGCTCTCTTGCGAGCTTTCGCGGCAAATCTCACAGGAATGATTCGAGCCTACCACCAATAATCGTGACCTATCACCCGGCTTATCTCCTGCGCAATCCAAGAGCAAAAAAGGACTGCTGGGAAGACATCCAACTAGCCATGAAGACCGCTAACATTGCGCAAAAGGATTCGTGATACCCGTACCAAATCACCCGCTAAGAAGAATCGGGCTTTGACGGACGCAAACGCAAGCCCATAATCATGAGCCTTCAGTCACCCGGAGCCCCCTCCAAAATGACCGAAGACTTGTTCCCCCCCGCACTTGCGGACTTTTTTGGCCTAGCTTTGGCCTCCCCCGAATCCTGACGATGTCCACCTACCGGAAGTCGCCCCTCACGGGTCTAACCCTCTTCGCCCTCCTTTTCTGCTGCGCCTCCCCAGAGGCCTATGACTACGAGGACGGAGATCCATCTGAAACCACTGTTGCTTCGTCGAAATCTACGGACGCTGAAAGCGCGGACACCGGAGCTGGCATCTCTGCTCCTGGCCAAGCATTGGACCGAATGGTCGCCCAAGACATTGAGTCGCAAGATGTGCGAGACGAACTCAACGTAAGGGAAAGCAAGCGGAAGCTACTTGCCGAAAACTTCCTGGGTCTTGGCGACAATGCCTTCCAGCGTGGCGACTGGGCTGGAGCAGCCTTGCATTACGCAGACGCATTCCAACTCGACCCTTCTAGCACCACCGCGCGCGACGGACTCAGGAGGGCTCAAGCAGCGTTAACAGGGGAAGGAGTTAGCCTTGAATCGGCCTTCGACTTAGCCGGACAGCATCAAATGCGTTGGGCGCGGGAAAGGATTCGCATAGAGGGGCTAGTTGGCTCCGGAGACAAAGCCATGGTTGACGGAGATTTCCAAATCGCTGTCACGCATTACAGATCAGCAACGATGGCCCTTGAACGCTCTCCGGACCTCGCAGGCGGCGCCATTGGATCATCTCTCGTCGCAGCCAAACTCGACGAAGCCACAGAAGCACGAGACGGAGCGGCCGCGGCATTAAGGGAAGCTGAAGCCTCTGCCGCTGCTGCTGACACGGCAGCAGAAGAAGAAGCTAGAAAACTCTATTTCGAGAACACCATTCGTACGCTCTTTACCGAAGCTGATGATCAATTCTCTGCCGGCTTCTACAAGAAATCGATTTCCACCCTCGACAGACTTCTAACGCTCGACCCACAGAACAAAGATGCTCTCTCGCTCAGAGGTGTTGCGAACGAAGCTTGGCACCAGCAAACAGAAAGGAACAACACGGCTGACTTCCGTGAACAGTGGAAACGAACTTTCGAAGAGCTCCGCACTTTGGCAGTCCCGCCGCGCTCCATCATCGAACACGACTTAGACTACTGGAGAAACGTAGTTGACAAAAGAAAGCCTCTAGATGAGTACGCAGGCGAAGAAGAGGACGATCCGACAGTCACTCGCATAGAAAATGCTCTGGAGACAACCCGCATCGAGCCACGATTTGACAATACCGTAGAAGAGATTGCAGACAATCTAGCGGCTTATACCCGCGTGAACTTTGTGATATCCCGCGCCGTCAGGGAAGACCTTGATGAAGACACTAAAACTGTTCGCATGGCCTACAACCGGCCGATGCCCGTTTCGCAGATACTTCGCATTATCGAAGACTTAACGGGCAACGAAGTTCGCTTCGTAATTCGAAACGGGGTCGTAAATGTAGTTACCACCGAGGAAGCCAACACAGGCCAAGTCAAAGGACACTATGAAGTCCGAGACATTGTCCGCAAAGTACAAGATTTCCCTGCAACAGAAATCAACCTCGCCCCTTCAGGTGGAATTGACGAAGTTGAAGAAGAAATGCCCGAAAAGGAAGCCACCATTCTCACCGAGGATGAACTATTGGAAGCCATTCAGGAGACCATTGAGCCGGACTCCTGGGATGAAACAGGAACAATCTCCATAGAAAACGGAACTCTCATTGTCTACCACAGACCCGACGTACAGGACCGCGTCCGCAAGCTGCTAGAAGATTTACGCCAAGCAGCGAACATCATGGTGGAAATCAAGGTGAGATTTCTCAAAGTAGAAGACTCATTCCTTCAAGACATTGGGGTGGACTTCCGAGGCTTAGGTGACGACAGCACTTCCGGTGTGCCCGGCCAAGGTGACAGCTACTACTTCGATGATTTCGGTGATGACCCTGGGTCTACAGGCAACCCTGGCGTCCTTGGCACTGGAAATGATGCTGGAGCATATTTCCGGGAATCCGATGACAATGTCAATATTTTGGCGCGAACAGAGAACCTCTACGACACCGGACTTGGAGATGAAGAAGGCCTGCAGGGCAGCGGTGGCTTCGCTCTTCAATACACTTGGCTCGACGACACCCAATTAGAAATGATTCTTCGTGCCGTTGAAAAATCACAGCGAAGCGAAGTCGTAACAAGGCCAAAGCTGATGGTCTACAACACTGCTCGAGCCAATCTGACTGTTTCCAATCAAGTGTCTTATGTGTCCGATTTTGATGTAGAGATCGCCGCATCTGCAGCTATTGCCGACCCGATGGTTAGAGTCGCGAGAGATGGAGTTTTCCTGGATGTTCGGCCTGTTGTAACTGCA
>DNPI01000075.1 GCA_003501525.1 Planctomycetota bacterium | reverse complement strand
GCTGCTGGAAAAGCCTGGAGCGTCTATCACGGGGCCTTGGAGAGAGCCGGTCGATCGGCTCGTGCTCTGGGTCAAGGAAGGGCCTTGGTCCTCGATATTCACGGGCATGCTCATGAAGAGGATTGGATCGAGCTTGGCCACGCAGTTTCAGCTGCAAATCTTGCCAAGCCGGATAGCGAGCTTTCTGACTCGGAGTGGATTCGTGGCTCCAGCAGTCTTGGTGCTCGACTTGAGGATGCGGGTTTGCGTGCGGTCCCTTCACCCTCAATCCCTCATCCAGCTGGTAAGCCTTACTTTAATGGTGGTTACATCACGCGCAGGCATCGCGGAGAAGGTTTGCGCTCTATTCAATTAGAGCTTCCTTGGAGTGTACGAAAAGCAGCTAATCATTCTTGGTCTATTCCGGCCATGGCTGACGCAGTCGTTTTATTTCTCGCAGAGAACTTTGTTGTGCCTCCGATGGCCATTGAAGCTGTTCCTATTGGTGACATTGGTCGCTTTGCTGTTTTTCATGATGTGTTTACTCGACGGGTTGATATTTTTGGCGTTCAAGTTCTGGGAACCCCAAATTTACCCGAAGAGAAATTGCTTCACGCTTCTCGTGTACTTGCGGAGTGGCTCGATAACAATGAGGATGGCCTTGTTGATGATGTTCGGGTGCTTGAGATATTGCGCGAGGAAGGAGCATTTTTGGTCATGCCTAAACGTGAAAGAGATATGCGCCAGATTGGACGTCATTTCTCTGCTTGGGACGAGGCCGGTTGGAGAATGGGGCAGGATCTTTATGGTGAAGAAACTCGACCGGATGGGGCGCCTCACTCTTGTGATGCTGAAGGGAAAAGGCTTGCAGGTCGATTTGACGCTTCTCTAGAAGAGGTCCTCCATCTTGTCTCCCATGGCTGGGAGCATGCTTATCCAGAGACCTTTGGATTTGGAGTGGACTCGAAATTGACGCGAGCGATGAATGTGGCTCGCGGAGGAGAATTCGAGCGAGTCCCGCGACGATATCCGAAAAACGCTTGGTACACCTATGACGACCGGACTTGCGATTATGAGTGTCAAGCGGCGGAATATTTTTATTGGGCTCTGACCACTCTTTTGGGTGGTCAGGATTTCCCGGGTCGGAAAGAAGAGATTGGGCACGAATGGAGACCAACTACAACAATGGATTTGCTGGAAACTGATCCTGGGGTGTATGAAATTTTGACAAACCCAGAATTCAATTTGCCTAGGGTCCTCCCTGATGGGCATTACCGGGGTGGGTGAAGCGTCTTCACCCGTGCGTATCTTCTTTGATGCAGAGTGTGCGCGATGTCTCCGCTGGGCAAAGAAAATGGCAAAGAAGGACCCCGAGGGAAAGCGAATCGTTTTCCGTCCACTACAAGGCGATGAGTTCAAAGCTGCAATTAGTGAGGATGTGAGGACATCGCTTCCTGATGCCTTAGTTGCGGTGGGCCAGGATGGAAAAATCCGAACAGGGATGGGTGCGGTTCTGTTGGCGGCTAATTGCATAGGTGGCCCTGTTGCTTTCTTTGCATCGTTCTTCGGCTTGTTGCCGTCGGCGTGGTCAGCTTGGGTCTACTCTGCGATAGCTCGCAATCGGCACCGGGAGTAAGGGCATTGCGGGGATGAACATAGAATGGACCTATGAGGTCTCGTCACCTTGCCTGTCCCTCCTTTTTTGCCCTAGGGGTACTCGTAATTTGTGGCTGCGTTTCACCTGAATCTGCCTCTAAAAGTGCTGATTCTGAAGCGTACGAACTCTTAGAAACTCGGCGTATGGAATTGTTCGGACCGGCAGGAGAGTTTCGCATTAATCCACCTGAGAATAGTTTGCGGCAGAGAATCTTGCGCCGAGAGATTGCTTCTCTTCCACCCTTAGACTTGGTGGATTGTCTGGAGATTGCTGCTGAGAATAGTCGAGATTTCCAGAGTCAAAAGGAGCAGCTGTATGGAGCCTCTTTATCTCTGACTTTGGAGCAGTGGAAATTCGGAACGCAGTTCACTGTGGATGCGGCAACTACGCGTGCTGGCAGCGAAGGAGCCGATGCTCAGGATGACGCCAGCGTCAGTTTGGGGATGAGCCGTCTCTTAGGAACGGGTGCGCAGGTTGTGGCTAGTGTTGGCAGTAGCCTTTTTCGCGTAGTTCGTGATGGAGAAGGATGGGCGGTAATGCGCGACGCTTCTTTCAGCATCACACAACCGCTTCTAGGTGGCTCGGCTCGCGCCGTTGTTCGGGAGCCTCTGACCCAAGCGGAGCGGGATTTGGTTTACCAAGTTCGCACCTTCGAGCGATTCCGAAGGTCGTTTGCCTTCGATGTTGCTTCTCGCTTTTATCAGTTGCTGGCCTCCGCTAATACCGTGGCCAACGAGGAGGCTAATTTTGAGGGTTTAATTCTTCTGAGTCGCCGAAATCGCGCGCTTGCTGAGGCTGGGCAGCTCAGCGATATTGAAGCCGATCAGGCTCGGCAGGACGAACTCGAATCAGAAAATCGGCTTTTGGTGCTTCGTGAAAATTTGAGTCGACAGCTGGATGAGTTCAAGCTGTTTTTGGGAATTCCGGTGGAGACGATTGTGGCTTTGGCGCCCACGGGGGGAGATGAAGAGCCCTTAGGAGAGGATCCTCTATTTCAAGTTGGCGAGGACCAAGCCCTAGGTTTAGCTCTTTCTCGTCGATTGGATTATTTAAACGTTGCGGATTCCGTTATTGATGCCGAACGTCGTGTTGAAGTGTCCGCCGAAGCCCTCAGAATGGGTTTGGACCTTGAAGCCTCCGCTGAGAATTCTGGGTCATCTGCGACGGCTTGGGCCGCCGGGTTTTCATTCGATTTGCCTGTTAATCGCATCCCAGAGCGTAATGCCTTTCGCAATAGTCAAATTGACTTGGAAACTGCTCGTCGAAACGAACAGGAGACGCGTGACAAAATCCATGCCGATTTAAGAGATGAAATTCGTGGGCTCCGGAATGCCCGCCAGGGTTACGAGATTCAAAAGAACGCGGCGGAACTCGCGAAGCAGCGGGTAGCTAGCACCGAATTGAGTTTGGAGGCAGGACGTTCAAATACTCGCAATGTTTTGGAGGCGCGTCGTTCTCTGGTAGCTGCTCAAGACTCTGCCAATTCTGCTTTGACCGATTGGATTCTGGCTCGCATCTCCTTCCATCATCAGATGGAGTTGTTGTCCTTGGGCGAGAAAGGATTCCTCTTAGATTCCGGTAATCTATTATCTACCCCAGCAGCGAAACTCGATGAGTCCCGTGATTGATTTCTTGAAAAAACCCCGTGGCAGAACCACCGTTGTTCTTGCTTTGTTCCTTTTTCTTGGTGTTGGCCCCTGTGGATGGTTTCGGGGAAGCGGATCCCAAGTCGGCGTCTTGGGAGCGGAAGTTCGGGAAGGTCCTCTGACTATCAGCGTTGTGCAGCGCGGAAATCTTTCTGCCAAGAACAGCGTCAAAATTAAGAGTGAAGTTGAGGGACAAGCGGCCATCTTATATCTCCTTGAGGAAGGTTCTTTTGTTCAAAAAGGAGAGTTAGTGGCTGAATTGGATACTTCGGGTTTGCTGGATCGTGTTGTTGCTCAGGATATTTCGGTCCAAAATGCGCAAGCCACTTTGACCAAAGCTGAACAGGATTACCTCATTCAGAAAAGTCAAAACACTAGCGATATTGCTGCCGCACTGCAGAAGTTGGATTTCTCCCAAACGGACATGGAGAAGTATTTAAAGGGTGATTGGCCTCAGCAATTGCAAGAGTCGGAAGAGGCCATCGTTCTTGCAACTGAAGAGCAAGCTCAGGCCCGAGATCGATTGGAGTGGTCTCAGAAGTTGTATGAAAAGGGGTTTCTGACCCGAACTGAGTTGGAAGCCGATGAATTGCAGTTCAATCGGAATACAATCAGACTTGAACAAGCAAATCGGCAAAAGAGTCTTCTTATTCAGTTCGACAATCCAAAGGAAACGGCGCGAATGGAAGCTGCCGTAGGGGAAGCGGAGCGGGAGTTGGATCGCGTCAAGCTGCAAGCTTCTGCCCGACTTGTGGACGATGAAGCTTCGGTTCGGACTTCCAAGGCCAAGCTAAAACTTGAAGCCGAAAAGTTGACCAAGATGAAGCAGCAGGTGGCCAAAGCCAAACTTTATGCACCGGAAGAAGGAATGGTTGTTTATTCTCGCACTGAAAGTCGCCGAGGAGAGGGTGACCCAATTCAGGAAGGAACATCTGTCCGGGAGCGGCAGGAAATCATGACAATCCCTCGCGCGGGAGGAATGATGGCCGAAGTGAGCTTGCACGAGTCAGTGCTGGAGAAAGTAAAGGTCGGCCAACCTTGCGAGATAACGGTCGACGCTTTTCCAGGAGCCACTTTGAGCGGCACAGTCGATTTCGTCGCTTTGTTGCCAGACAAGGGTTCGTGGTGGGCTAACCCCAACAAGCGCGTTTTTCGTGCTCTGGTCTCCCTTTCGGATTCTGAGGATGAGCTGCGTCCTGGAATGTCCTGCAGTGTTGAGATTGTGATTGCCGAAATTGCGAATACTGTTTACATGCCTCTGCAGGCTGTTTTTCAGCAAGATGGCGAAACTATTTGCTTTGTGGGAGGGAATCCCCGTTCGGTTTCTCTTGGTCAGAGCAATGACCAATGGGTGGAGGTTTCGGAAGGAGTTGAACCAGGCGAGATTGTCAGCCTGAGTCCTCCGGCGGGTTTTTTGACCGAAGGTGGTGGGGGAAGGGCAGAGACTTCCGATTCCGAGGGAAATTCACTCCCTTTGGAATCCACGGCGGATTCCAGAAAAGGGCAAGGGGTAACAAGTCAAAACGGCTGAACGACATGGAACCAGTTGCTGAATTGCAGGCTGTGTCTCGTCTTTACCGAATGGGCGACACAGAGGTGCGGGCTCTCGATGAAATTAGTGTCGCTTTCAATCGCGGTGAGTTTTGGTCCATTATGGGAAGTTCAGGGTCGGGGAAATCTACCTTGCTGAATCTTTTGGGATGTATCGACAGACCCACTTCGGGTACGTATTTGGTCGGCGGCCGCGATACTAGGGATTTGGATGATGACAGTCTGAGCGAATTGCGCGGGGCGGATATTGGTTTTATCTTCCAATCTTTCAATTTAATCCCGCAGTTGAATGTTCTTGAGAACATTATGGTCCCTCTTTTTTATCAGGAGAAACCATCTTTGGATGGAGAGGAGAGTGCCCGGTCTTTGGCTGAGCGTGTCGGCCTAGCGGATCGAATGAGCCATCGACCTTCCGAACTCTCGGGTGGTCAGCAGCAGCGAGTCGCTATTGCTCGTTCTTTGGTTAACGACCCGAATATTTTATTGGCGGATGAGGCTACAGGAAATTTGGACACTCATACCTCCGGGGAAATTTTGGATTTATTTCGCGAATTCAACGAAGAGGGCAAGACCATCCTTCTCGTTACTCACGAAGAGGAAATCGGTTGCCAAGCCCATCACGTCTTACGTCTTAAGGATGGCAAGATTGATGAAATTGGCCAGGGGGTGGGATAATCCTTCACTCTCCCTTTTTACGTTCAGTTCGCTTGGGAGTAGGTAGCCTCCTACTCCACAAACTGCGGAGCCTTTTAACTACTTTGGGGGTGCTTTTCGGCGTCAGCAGTGTCATTGCAATGCTCGCCATTGGTGAAGGTGCCAGCGAGGAGGCACAGGAACAAATTCGACAACTGGGTAGCCAGAATGTCATTTTGCGTAGCGTCAAGCCTCCCGAGGACGTAGTCAGTAACCAATCCACTTGGTCGAACAATTACGGGTTGACCTGGAATGATTTTGAGACTGTTAGAGATACTTTTCCTTGGGTAACTCGCGCGGTGCCTGTTCGGGCACTTATGCAGGATGTTCGTGTCGGGAGCAATCTTATGCACCCTCGGGTTCTTGCCACGACAGCAGAGTATCTCGAGGCGACGGGGCGCCTGATTTATCAAGGCCGTTTCCTCGGCGTTGAAGACCAGCGTCGCACCGCCAACGTTTGTGTGCTTGGCTATGAAGTCGCCCGAACCCTCTTCCCCGTTAGCTCATCGGTTGGTGAGCAAGTAAAAATTGGTCCGGAGTATTTTGAAGTTGTTGGAGTTCTTCTGCCTCGGGTTCCCATTGGCAATGATGCGCCCTTGCCCGGTGTAGAGATTACGAGTGAGGTGCTGATACCACTCAGTACAGGGCGCCGTTGGTTCGGTGATATGCAGGTAAAAATTCGGAGCGGAGGTCGTGACATTGAAGTCGTGGAATTACATGAAATCATCGCCGCCGTGGATTCGGCGCAACATGTTCCATTGGCTGCAGCCGCGAGCCGAGAGCTTTTGGCTCGCCGGCACCGCGAATCCGATTACGAAGTTGTCGTCCCCTTGGAATTACTAGCTCGTGCTGAAGAGACCAAGCGCATCTTCAACATTGTTCTGGGTTGTATTGCTGGTATCAGCTTATTGGTGGGGGGCATTGGCATCATGAATGTCATGTTGGCTACGGTGACGGAGCGGACGCGGGAAATAGGCATTCGCCGCGCTTTGGGTGCCAAGAAAAATCACATCATGTTGCAGTTTTTGGTGGAAACAGTAGTTCTCTCTGTGGGCGGTGGTCTGGTTGGGATTTTGGTTGGGGTCGCTATCCCCTCGGCGGTCGAGTATTGGGCTGATATGCGTACTATCGTGACGATTGATGCGCCCATTCTCGCTTTTGGGATTTCGGTATCGATAGGTTTAATTTTCGGCCTCTATCCCGCTTGGCAGGCAGCCAACATGGATCCGGTTGAAGCTTTGCGGCATGAATAGCTCGCTCCATCCCTGAAGGCCTTGGCCTTGATTTCTTTCTAAGTCAAATCCAGGGGTTAGTCCCTGCGTCGTGATCGGTGGCGTCGTGGATAGTCCCTACTTCTGGCGCGGCCTCTCGGATGGCGACTTCGACCCCCTGGCGCATTGTGGCGGCGGCTGCGCCACAGCCTTGGCAGCCTCCGCCCATCGTAATCCACAAATCAGTTTGTTTGGATGCTTGGATTTCCACCCACCCGCCGTGAGCTGCTAGAGAGGGGTTAAGCTCACTCTCGATGACTTGTTGAGCTTTGTTGCGCGTTAGGTCGGATCCTTCCAGTGCGTCTTTAGCCCCTTCTTTCACCACTTCGCCCTCTTCTTGAAGGTGCGTACGAATAGCGCGCCCTAGTGTGCGGGCGTTTTCTCTCCAGTCTTCCGGTGTTGACTCAAGTGTAATGAGGACCTCTGCCGGTCCCAGCCGTATTCCCTGCACTCCGTCCTGAGCTTTGAAGATTGCGGAAGCTAAAGGCGCCCATTCTTTTGCCCAGTCTGGGTCTGATGTGTAGAGGACTTCTGTTCCTAGACTTCTGTCGACCCGAAATAAACAGTTGGTCGGGATGACTTGAGGTTCAGCGGTAATGGAGATTTGAGGAGTGGTGTCTGACATGGTCTAATCTACTCCTAGTCTAGGGATATAAGGCGCAAGGTCCATAGTCGCTTAATTGCTTCAAGGAAATCTTCTTTGGGCACCTCAAATTCATTTTGGAAATGAGCTTGGATTTCACTCATTGCTATATCGCCATCTGATGCTTCGAGGATAGCTTGCTCGAGTGCATTGCCATCGAACACTTTTCCTCGAGCGGAAAATCGCACAGCCAGAATTTCTCCTGTGGGGTCGCTGGTAGATTCAACAGTTGTTCCTTCCGTTGCCCGTGGAGTAGATAATTCAGCCTGCTGGCTAGGGGGAAATGCTTTTCGTTTTACTTTTTGTTGCCCAAGAAATAGAACGTCAAGTCCTGAATCTAAAAAAGTGGCCAAAGCGTCATGAGGGGTTTCCACAATTGGCTCTCCGCGAGTATTGAAAGAAGTGTTGAGAATCATTGGGATTCCAGCGGCCTCGTAAAAGGAAGTCGCAACTGCGTGTAATGCAGGGCTTTCGTTGACTCCGAGGGTCTGAATCCTTGCAGTCCCGTCAGCGGCTACAACAGCTGGAATCGAAGATTTGCAATCTTCTGCGACAGTCACAGTAATTGACATGTACGGTGAAGTGGTTGCACCGGGGAACCATTTTTCGGCTTCTTCTTCCAAAACGGCTGGGGCAAAGGGTCGGAAAGCTTCCCTCTTTTTGATGGCTGAGTTAAGTCTTTCCGCTGCTTTTGGGTCTCTAGGGTCAGCAAGGATGCATCGAGCGCCTAGGGCACGAGGTCCAAATTCACTGCGCCCTTGAAACCAGCCAACCATCTCGCCGTCCGCAAGAGCTGTTCCCGCCGCGTTTGCAGGTTCCTTAATAGCTTCTGTTTCAATCCAAGGTTCGACTTCTTTGAGAGCTTCCGCAATGACAGGTTCGTCAAAAGATCGTCCGAGTAGAGGGCCGGGGCTGGCTTTTGGAGGTGGACAAGAATTTAATTTTTCCAAGCCGAACCAGGCGCACCCCATTGCGATGCCATCATCGCCAGGCCAAGGAGGAATAAAGACATTGTCGAAGCCGGCTTCCCGCACAATTCGACCATTGAGAGTGCTATTGAGAGCAACTCCTCCACAGAGACAAATATTGCGTTCGCCGGTTTTTTCTCGCAGGCGAATTAAGAAATCGAGCACGATATCTTCGAGGTCTGATTGGACTTCATTGGCCAGCTTGGCATAGAAGCCATGATTGTTTTTATCTGCCCATTTGTTTCCATGTGGGAGGCTTTTTAGGCGCTCCCAGTCAACGTTTAGTGCTTCGAGAGGGCCCGACATAACTTTTTCGCTTCTGTTTTCTGCGCCATTCCAGACATCGTCCCAAGGAGCTAAGCCCATAACTTTCCCGCACGCATTCCAATCGCCGAAAATATGACTGGAAATCCTCGAGTAGACAGCTCCGAGGCTGTCCATGTTTTCGAACCCATAGTTATGCAGGAAAACGGGCGTTTTTTCTGGGATCCAACGTTTCCATACTTTTTCGAGTTGCGTGCCGTTGAAAGCATAAACAGATTCTGCTTCTCGCCAGCCGGGGTAGTCCGTTCGGTCGGCTGGATACTCTTCGAAACTTTGGGAAGCTGGAATCTCTATATCGCTGAAATAGTTTTCGCCGGGTGAATGCAGATCTTCCCAGGTGCTACCCATACCATCCATCACCACAATTAATCCCTTTTCGAACGGAGCCCAAGGGAGAACGGACCAAGCATGTGCAAGGTGGTGGGATAGCTCGGACCTTGGGACGTTTGAAAGCAGATTTCGAGAATCAGTAAAGGTCGGGCGGTGTTGGAGTTGAGCTGTTTGCCATTCCAGTGTGGAGTGAAAAGAATCGATCCGGAACAGGTGGTTGTTCGCGACGACCATCCCTAAGTCCTCTTGATTAATCCCGGCAGTTTCCATAACGGCGCCAACTAATTCAGCAACGTCGCCGCCGTCATGTTTCTTTCTTGTTAGTCGCTCTTTTGCGAGTGCCACTACAACTTCACCTGTATGGTCCAGCAAACAGGCTGCGGCACTGTGTGTGTATTGGTTTAGACCAAGGACGAGATGTGAAGTCATAGGCGGCCCAGACTACACTCAGGGTGCTGCATAGTTCGCATGATGTCGCACCTGTAGTTGTAAGGTCATGGACAGAGAATTTAACGTATTCGAAGGTCCTGAAGCTTTCCGCGAGTACGCGGAAGCGTGGGATGCGCTTGTTACTGCCAATGATGCCGGCCCATTGCGCTTAGAGGCCGCTGCAACTTCTCTGCCTGGATTTTTCTTGCGTAGTCGATGGTTGAATCCTTGGGCCAAGCAATGTTGGGTTGGAACCAGTGTCTTTTTAGGTGCATTAATTGCTGGCAAGGAGTGGAGTGCGGGAATCCCAATCCAACTTCGCAGGGGAAAGGTCGGCCGCTTTGAAGTAACTAAATTCGATTTTGCTGGTGCGCCGTGGAGCGATAGTGTCGGAATCCCTGCAACCGAATCTTCAGCCCGCGAAGAAATTGCCCTAGCAATATTGCGTTGGGCTCGTGAGAACAATTCGGAGTGGGTAGTTGCAGATTTCCGGGAACTCGCTGATGGTGGCATTTCTGCGGATGCCCTAGTTGCGGCGGCTGATGCCTGTGGCCTCACTTGGGAGAGGCGAGAGTGTTCGCGAGCTCCGCTCTTGGATTTGGCAGATTGGGAAGCGCAAGGTCGACCGCTTTCGAAGAATCTACGCAAGCAACTGAAACAGTCACAGAAGAAATTGAGGGCAGCGGGTGAAATCTCACTTGAGTTCACGATTCCCGATCCTGTTCAGGCTGCTTTGCTTTTTGAAGAAGTTGCGGATGTGGAATTAGCTAGCTGGAAGGGCTTGGAAGGAAAGAGTCATCTTGCTGAGGGAACG
>DNPI01000146.1 GCA_003501525.1 Planctomycetota bacterium | reverse complement strand
CCGCTATGCCCGAATTAGTAGCAGAAAAGGATTGCCCCGTAGTACTGATGCATATGAGGGGGACTCCTTCGACTATGAACAGCAAAGATTCTTACGCTGACCTCTTCGGCGAAGTCGCGGATGAACTTGCGCAGCGTGCCCGCGCAGCTCTTGATGCAGGCATCCGGCATAACCGCATTCTCCTTGACCCCGGAATTGGATTTGCCAAAAATGCCGAAGCAAGCCGAGCTCTATTAAATCGAATAGGGGCTTTCAAATCCCTCGGATTTCCACTCCTAGCGGGGCCTTCAAGGAAATCCTGCTTAGACCCAAAAGGCCTGACCAAACCAGCCGACAGAGACCCCGCTACTTTTGAAGCCGCCGTTACATGCGCAAACCAAGGGGTTGCCATCCTTCGGCTGCATCAAGGGAAAAAATGGGCGGCTATCTCTAAAAGCTCCTTAGCAAAGGAGATTTTTACATGACCCCGTTGCTTCTTGCCATAGGACGCCAAGAAATTGCCATGGTCCTAGAAATCCTGGTCTTAACCGCTGCAATTTATGCCGTGCTTCGTTTTCTACGGAGCACCCGCGGGTTCGGTGTTATCACGGGATTAGGGATTTTCATTGTTCTCTTTTTCCTGCTCCTGAGCCTTCTCAATCTTTGGCCAGGTGTCCCTGTACTTGACTACATAGTGTCTCGAGTAGCACCCTTTCTGGTCGTAATTCTAGTCATTCTATTTCAACCGGAACTACGCCAAGGGATTTCACGCTTTGGACGCCCGGGGCTTTTTGGATGGTTTGGCCCAGCTCATGCCGACCCTGAAATTCTCGCCCGTATTGCAACAGCGGCAGGGCGCATGTCCACCGAACGGATTGGCGCACTAATTGCTCTCGAACGAGGGGTCTCGCTAGAAGCCTACGCAGAGAACGCTGTGACCGTCGACACCCCAGTAACCCCCATACTCCTTGAAACTCTCTTCTTCCCAGGAGGCCCCTTACACGATGGCGCAGTTCTCATTCGCGGGGATGCGGTACTTGCGGCTTCAAGCTTATTACCTCTTACTTCGAACCCAGAAATCGGAAGGCGGCTTGGCACTCGCCACCGGGCAGCAATTGGCCTCACAGAAGAGACTGATGCCGTAACTCTCGTGGTAAGTGAAGAAACGGGGCAAATTTCAATCGCAGTTGGCGGAGAATTTTCCCCGGGGGTGCCTATCGACCAAGTTGAGGATCGCCTCAGGGAAGCCATGCAAACCGAAGCTCGCAAGGCCTCCGAAGAGGAGGGCGCGATTCTCGAGGAGCAAGCCGAATGAGTAATTTGTTCTCACGCCTGTTTAGCGACCCGGGCAGGAAACTCGTTGCCCTTGGGCTAGCCGGCCTCCTCTGGTGGCAAGTGCAAGGTGCTATCTCCGGCCCCAAAGAGCACATCTTTACTGTCATCTCAGCTCCGGTTACTACAACCCCCTTAGATAACACCCTACAGGTGGTTGTACCAAAAGGATGGGTTCTAGTTGAACCAGCTCCAGGGTCACAAAAAGTCATCACATTCTTCGGACCACGTGCAACACTCGATGCATTTTTCGCCAACCAATGTGCCGCAACAATCAAACCACTAATTGAAGCCGCCGAAGATGAAACTACTTGGACTCTCGACAACATTCGAGCACAGGATCTGGATTGGATTCGCTCGGAAGATGCCGACTCGCTACTACTCAACAACCAAGGCTTCGGACGCCTAAGATTTGAACGACTTTCAAGCTTCCCTATCGCTCTAGAGCCTCAGCTAGTGAGGATTTCCGGAGCACCGGCGGAGGGCTATAAGACCGATGCTGCAGGATTAACCTTTGAGCCAAATCAAGTTTCTGTACAAGGGCCTCATGGAGCAATGGAAGCATTGTCCCAATCTCTAATTGCCGCTCGCGCAGGCGGGGAGCCAAGTATCCCCCTGTTTGAGCCCTTGCTAGTCCCTTCGCAAAGCCGAGACGACCTGCGCGGATTAACTTTGTCCCTTTCTCTAGAATCCCTTTCTCTAGGGCTCCAAATGAACCCAAAAACCATTAGAGCCTCCTTGCCCGTCACTCTACAGGATTTACCCCGCGTGGAATGGGTACCTGACTCAGAAGATTTAACGATTACAGGTACTCCCGAAGAAGGCATCTGGAGACTAAGCGCATGGACTCCAACTCCTTGGGTCGCAGAGCTCCGGAATCCCGATTTGTTACCCGGTGGTTTCGATGAAGCATGGGTCCGCAACCATGTAATGCTGTTTCTCAACCTGAAGGGTATTCCCGCCAATGCAGCGGATGGCTTCCTGCTTCCTTTAAGCTGGGCCATGACCGGCATTGAAGACACCGAAAAAGTGCACCAACTACTGGGCTCTCTCACAGTAGGGCCACGCCAAAACGAGGACCGACTTGTCCCCATGGACCGAGTCCGACCTGAGGATGGCTGAAGAATCTCTTTTCGGCACTGATGGGATTAGAGGAAGAGCCGGAGATTACCCTTTAATCACAAGTTTTCTTGAGTTTTTGGGTGAAACCCTCGCCGGCCGATTACAAGGCCACGATTCTCCCGGAAAAGTCCTAGTCGGACACGATGGAAGGGAGAGCGGAGAGCCTTTGGCAGCAGCAATTGCAAAAGGACTCAATCGCGGGGGTATCGACGTAGATTTACTAGGGCTAGCCCCTACACCCTGCATAGCCTATTTAACTGGAGAAGGGCCATATAAAGCGGGAATCGTAATTTCCGCATCGCACAATCCCGCCACTGATAATGGGATCAAGTTGCTTTCCGAAACGGGCACTAAATTCAATAACGCGGAAGAAAAAGCTCTCTCACTAGACCTGGAGGGAGCATCTTTGCCTTCCTCTTCGCCTTCTGTTGCTCGAGGCATCACCTCCCGAAAAGATATTCTTAGCGATTACCTGTCCTGGATGAGGACTCAGGCTTTTCCTCAACTAGATTTCAGTGGCCGCAAAATCGTGATTGATTGCGCAAACGGCGCTTGGTCGCAATTCGCTCCTCGCGTCTTAAGCGCCTTCGGGGCTGACCCCGTAGTAATTCATAACAAACCCAATGGCGCGAATATCAATGCCGGCTGCGGCTCATTGCATCCAGAAATAGCGGCCGCAACAGTAATCGACGAAAATGCCTTCATTGGACTAAGCCTCGACGGAGATGGCGACAGAGCACTACTTGCCGATGAGAAGGGCCGCATTCTTGATGGTGACGCTCTTTTGGCAGGGCTAGCTCGTAGCATCCTCCCAACCGAGAAAAACACCGTAGTGGCAACCGTAATGAGTAATCTAGCGCTGGAAAGGTGGATGCAAAAGATTGGAGGCAAGCTTGTAAGAACACCTGTCGGTGACCGCTACGTCGCAGAAACAATGCAAACCGAAGGACACTCCTTAGGAGGCGAGAAATCAGGGCACCTCCTCTTCGGGGAAGAGCATTCCTTCCGTGGAGATGGGATATACACCTTACTGAAAGTTGCGGAAGCTACCCTAGCTTCGAAATGCTCCGCTTCATCTTTTTTCGCCGATTACAGAGACTTCCCCCAGAGTCTGCGCAACCTGCCAGTAACCCGTCGCCCAGCCCTCGAAGAGCTTCCTTTCTTCTCGCTTGCCTGCAAACAAGCAGAAGAAACGCTAGAGGGCAAAGGCCGAATTGTTACACGCTATTCTGGCACGGAAAACTGTCTCCGCATTATGGCGGAAGCTGAAACTCAGGAACTAGTAGAAGCTGTGCTAGATTCATTACAAAAAGCCGCGGACCAGGAAGGCATTCTCTCCGGTACAAAATGATTCTGGCTCTCGAACTTTCTGGACCTTGCTCCTCCATTGCCCTTGGCACGGAAAAGGAAATTTTTGAAAAGGACTTTTCAGGGGAAAGGGGCAAAGCTCTTCTCGCTGAAATCGACGCTCTAATTCAACACACAAAGGTCAAGAGAAGCGCCATTCGAGGGGTTCTGGTGGGACGCGGCCCAGGGAGCTACACAGGACTACGCATTGGATGTACCGCTGCTCGCATTCTTAGCCTTGCCTTAAATATACCGGTTGGAGGAATCGGAAGTTTTCCAGCAGCCGTATTTGATGCCCCCGAAGATATAGAGCTACATCTCGTACAAAACGCATACCGGGGAGAGATTTGCCACGCTGCCTACAGGAAAACCAAAGCCGGCATCGCCGAAATAACAAAGCCTCATCTCCTGGCCTCGCAAGACTTAAAAGGAATCCTCCCGGCAAAATCCTTAGTAATAGGAGACCCTCAACTTACCCCTAGAGGGACACGGCATCTCTCGAACACAATCATCCCGCAAGCAAAGAATTTAATCCGAGTTGCCATGGGACTGGGAGTAAAGCTAAGCGGCGAAGGGCTCCAAGGCCTAGAGGAACCCTCCCCTCTCTATCTCAGAGCAGCAGCGTTTAAAGCCTCTCAAAAAAACGACGACGCATCTACAAAGTAGATGCGTCGTCAAACACCTTACAGACTAGAGGTCTGCAGGGCGGAGTGTCTTGCGGTTGTTTGCAGCTGCCCTTGCCTCTGCAGTAGCAATAGCTTTGCGGACATAGGAGTCCAACGCACCGTAAAAGTCGCCGGAAACGTTGCAAGTAGTAGCAGCCTTTTTCGTGCGGCTCTTAGAAATAATCAGATCGGCCATTTGTATTTATTTGATGTGCCGGAAAACCGGCGGGTTCAGTAGGAATGAAGTAAATAGAGCAGGACAAAGAGTCCGGCCTTACCACAATTGCAGCGAAATCCGAGTCGCGCGTCAAACTAGAATCCCAAAAATCCCCTTGGAAATAGCCATTAGACCCTATTCTCTCGACTCGTGAGCCTCATCGCTGCCCCTGTTCTCCTGACTTTCGCAAGCTGTTTCACTCCTTGTCAGAGCTCTGCTGGAGATCCCACAGAAAAAGTTCTCCGCCGATTTGCAACTATGCCGCAGGAGGACCAGGAACTAATCCTGGAAGAAATTCTAACGGGAATTCTCACTGACAACCATCCGCGAATCAAAGCAATCTCAGAAATTGTAAATCACGCAAAAAGCGAAAACTGGAAAGTCAAACCGGTAAGCCTTTCTTATTTTGATGCGAACAAATATGCCTCCGCTTTAGGCCTGAAAACTAGAGTTGTAGGCGGGAAAGACCGCAAGTGGAAGTCTTTGAGGAATAAGTACTTCCGCGATTCTCCACTGCCTTGGAACCCGGGGATTTGGGCTTGGGATTACGGCCTCAACCGGTTGCGCTCGGGACTCAAGACATTAGAGTCAAAAGAGAAATTACAAGCCCTCCTTGAAGGCAATATTGACCCGGAAGGCCGCCTCACTGCTATCGCAGAAGGCTTTCTGGACCACGAAGACACAATGGATGCGGCGGCTTACTATTTCGAGCATTGCTACCGGGATAGGGATGGGTGGGTATTCTCAGGAATACGCCTCTATGACATGTGGGGCACTACAAGGGAGATTGAAGTCTCTGATGTAGAAGCAATCGCTTGGCTGCGCAGGGTTGCAGGGGAAGAAAAATTGAGTTCTCCTATCCCAAAAAGTCGACATGACACAATTTATGAGCGGATTCATGACTCTTTCAGCTTTTGGAGAGAGTACCGGGAACTGAGAAGGGCTCTGGCCGTTCGCCTCATAAACCCAGCAGGAGAGGTCCCTGCTGTGTGGGGAGCGGTAGCGGATCGTCTCAACAAATGCTGGGAAGACCTTGAGATGAATCCGAATTCAATGAAAAGCTTTCTCGTGAAACACCCCGAGCGTCAAAATTTCCTCGTGGAAAGCAAGAAATTGAGCAATATCATAGACGAGAAAATTGCCGAAGGAATCCGCGAAAGCTGGCAAGCAGAAAGCTTTACTACCCGCGTCGCACGACTGGCAATGGAAGAGGCGCGGGCACTAGGCTTACTCGGCCCTGGCCTACGCTAAGAATCTTGATTGGAACCTTGAGGGATTACTCCGATAATCTCTGCCAATGGCTCCCCGACATCGTGCATGGGCAGAAATCAATCTGGCCGCTTTTCGAACAAACTTAAGAGAAGCTGCAGCTGTGGCGAAACAGGCAAAAGTCTGGCCAGTCCTGAAAGCAAATGCCTACGGCCATGGCGCTATAGCCGCTGCCAAAATTTGTGAAGCAGAAGGGATCAATCGCATCGGGGTCGGAGATAGCAGAGAAGCACTAGAACTCAGGGAAAGTGGCATCAGAACTCCGCTACTTGTATTGGGCACAGTAATAGACAGTGAGCTTCCAGACATGCTCACACATCAGATAGAAGTCGGGGTGCATTCCGAATTACGCGCTCGAGAGCTCAACAACTTAGCCTCAAAAACGAGAAAGGTTCTTGGAGTTCACCTGAAAATTGATACCGGAATGGCTCGTCTTGGCGTTCGCCCCGAAGCAGCACTTCGCGTTGCCCAAACCATCCACGAGGCTCCCTATCTAGAACTCCGTGGAGTAATGACTCATTTTTCAGCTATTTCGGGAGGAAAGACTGCTGCTGGCCAGCAGGCCCTCTTCACGTCCACCTTGCACGAAATACAAAATTCCGGAATCGTAATTCCTTCTGTGCACTGCGCTTCTTCTGCAGCACTCTACGCCAAATCGGGCGTCATCGGGAATGCTGTGCGCCCGGGTATCTCCCTGTTCGGGATTCTGCCTCGAGAGCACTCCAAACCTCCCAACCTACAGGCTGTTTTATCCCTCCGCGCCCAGGTGGTTTTCCTAAAAGATCTTCCTTCTGGAACACCCGTCGGGTATGGAGGAAGATGGGTCTCGCATCGCCCGACTCGTATTGCCACTCTTCCTATAGGCTACAACGACGGAATTCCCTACCGATTAGGAGCTGAAGGCAGAGGAAATGTTCTTCTCCGCGGATGCCGCTGCCCGATTGTTGGCGCCATAAGTATGGATTATTGCACCGTGGACGTCGGCCATGTCCCCGGCGTTGCACTAAGTGATGTCGCAACCTTAATTGGGCGGGATGGAAAGGAGAGTATCTGCGCAGAAGAAGTCGCCGAAGCCGCGGGGACTATCGCGTATGAAGTGACCTGCTCAATCGGCGCACGCGTTCGCCGTGTTTTCTGCGAGGAAAATCAACCCCATATTCTCAATCCCATTAAGAAAACAGTGACATGAACTATCAATGGATATCGATAGTTGCTGTTGCCCTATCCGCTTTTCTTCCAATTCCTATTCCGAATTGGATTCTCCCCTTGCAGGTGTCCATGGGGACCACACAAATCGACGCAACCACACAACATGCGTCAATTATTTGGGGGAAGGGGATAGTTCGGCTGAAAAACATACATTTATATGAAAATCAGAAACAGTTGTTCTTTGCCAAGGCCGTGGACCTTGAGTTCGGGACGAAACTTGGCAAATCGTTTGCCGTCGCTCAAAAGGTGTACATCTCAGAAGCGGAAGCTGATTTAGACAGAGAAAAAATAGAGTCCCTCACAGCCGGACAAGCTAAAGGTTCAAACCCCGTTGCCCTCACTATCAGCAATCTAACTATTTTATGGAGAGACAAAGCACGACAATGGAAAGGCCGCATTGTCACAGGAAACGGGATAGTAGAAGCCGACGCTGCGCGAATAACCGCCGCAGTCGAAATACCCAGTATCGACGTCCATTGCACTCTTCAGGCCCTTGGAACGAATCGACTATCTAGCTGGCAAATTCGCATCAAAGGTGAACAGGAATTATCTCGTCCTAAATCTCGAGAATTCCTTCCGCAAGGATTAGAAGTTGGAGAAGGGGTACTTGCGCTCGAAGGAGCTGTAGATGTCGAGGAAGGAGAAGTAACCGCTTCCAATCTGAACGCGAATTTTTCTGGCGTTAAAATCCGGTTTCGAGATTCTGAGAGCCTCAGCAATGCGAAGTCCTGGAAAATAGAAGAGGCCGAAGGAAACATTACAGGCAGCCTGAAGGGAGGCTTTCTGGCTAACGCCAAGGGGAGATGGGGCGAATATCTCATCGAAACTCAAGGTGCCGCGCTCTCAATAAATGAGAGGTGGAATATTCACCTCCGTGGCAAGGCCCCAAAAGTAACTCTGGATTCCGCTTTACGCCAAAAAATCTCCAGGATGTCCCCCACCGTCGGGGAGATCTTTGACGCCTTAAACATTTCCGGCAGCAGTGCTGTCCGATTTGGGCTTGATTCTATTCAAGGAATTGCCACAAATTGGGCCGCTGTCACTCAGGAATCAAATCTAGGATTAACCTACCTCGGCTTCCCGGAACGAGATGGCAGCCGTCTTTCATTCCCTTATCCGGTAAAAGAAATCCACGGGGACATCGCCATAACCGACGAAGAAGTTCTTCTTGATGTCGAAGGTCGAATAGGTAGCAGCCCTATCCAAGGAACCGGACAAATATTTGGACCGGGGACGGGGTCTCCGGGGATATCCATCCATTTAGGCGCTAATGCTCTCCCCATAGACAAACGAGTTGCGGAAGCACTCAAAGGACTTCCCGAAGCGTCACTCTTTTGGCAAGAGATGGGGAACCCAGCTGGGGGCAATGCGCAGGTAGAAGTAATTCTTCACAGAGCTATAGGCAGCTCAAAAACAGTAGATGTAGCAGTAGAAGGCCGAGTATCCGGGACTAATATCCAGCCACTTGTTCTGCCAGTAGATGGAATCTTAGAAGTCCTCGATTTCTCCTGGTCACCAGGAGAGGCCTCCTTCAAAGGCCTCCTGTCTACGCTTGGTAGTCAAGCGGATATAACAGGGGAATTGTGGACGCCACAAGGGGCACTGTCGCCTGCCATCCGCATGTCAGCGAAAAGCCAAGGGCTAGCGCTATATAAAAAAGATCTCGAAGTACTTGCGGGAGCCCTAAAAATTACAGAGGCAATATCGAGCTTCACGGCGCAAGGACCGGCAAACTGCCAAATGCATTTTGCGCGCTCTGGGGAGGCTGCAGAGCCTCAAGTTTTAGTCGCGTGGGAAGAAGGCCCCTTGAATCTTGCTTGGTCTCCAGCCGAAATGATTTTGTCCCAGGCTGCAGGGCAAGGGGCCGCCATTCGAGTCGGCGGTAAAACGCTAATCACTTTCCCACAAATCAACGGACAAGGGCTAGGAGGTGAAATTCATCTAACCGCCCGCAAGCTCCCTGCAGATTCATCAGCTCAAGCTCTCGCCATATGTCGGGATATAAATCCTGTTTTTAAAGATCTAAACAATCTTCAATTTGCAGGAGACGCTAATCTGCAAATCGACATCAAAAAAGCTGTCTCCGCGAAGCTTTACCCCAGAAACCTTAGCTTCCGGAATCAAAACGTAAAAGGCCACATTACCAGCGGATTAATCCTTGCTTCGGGAAATTTGTTGGGGCCAATAAGCGGCACATTAGAACTCGTTGATGGGACTTGGGGGGCCAAAGAAGAAATCACCATCGCAGAAGGTAAGGTAGAAATTCAAAACGCTTTTTTCACAAATAACGAATTTGCAGGGCAACTCCAGTTATCCAATGGCACATGGTTCTCGTCCGGCTTGACTTTCTCAAAGATGCAAGGAATCGCAACCAGAGATAGCAATGGTTGGCAGCTTAAGAAGCTGGGTGGAAAAGTTCTCGGAGGGCGCCTAAGCCCAGAAGTAACCAACGTCCAAATTGCAGATTCAGATGACAAAGTCTCCGCCACAATTAAACTGGAAGACCTTGACTTAAAGAGTGTTCGATCTTGGCTAGGATCTGAAGGGCAATGGTCGGGAAAATTAGACACCCTGTTAAACCTAAAAGGTCCTCTCGGAGACCCTCTGACATGGCAAGGGGCAATGAAGCTGCATGTCACACATGGGCAACTAGCAACCATTCCAGTTCTTACGGAAGTGTGGCGAGCTATCGGCGTAGCGCCTCCCCTTTTTAGACGTGGAAGTTTAAACATTGTTGCACCCGGCAACGGTCAACTCACCGTCGAAAAATTCAAGCTTGATCATGACCTACTCACCGTCGAAGGAAAGGGAAGCATCGGCTTAGATGGATACCTGAATCTAAAGCTCAGCCTCAACCCGTTTGATATCGTTCGCTCCATCCCCTTGATATCTCACGCTATCGACCTGCTAGCCGAGCATGACG
>DNPI01000059.1 GCA_003501525.1 Planctomycetota bacterium | reverse complement strand
AAAGCTTTTGCAAAAAGCCTAGGTCTCGGCGACCATTCTGCCCCAGAAAGCTCGTTTTGGGCCGATTTGCATCCCTCAGCGAAAACATCAATTGTCGTCTGTGGGCCACCGGGCATGGTCGACGCAGTCATCGAATCGGCAACAGGGTCGCCGTACGAGAAAGACCTTATATATGAGAAATGGTGGTAGCCTGGATATAGCGCCCGTGCTCCACCCCCTGGGCTGCGCCTAGAAACATGAGATATCTTGCTCTAATTGCCATTTTCCTACTCGGAGGCTCCAATACGGGCCTAGCCCAAGACACAGACTTTCTCTTTGAAGTCGACAGCAATGCAACCATCTTCGATTGGGACCTCACAGCGAGCATTGGGAATATCGTTGAAAGTCCTTCTAACTTCTCCGTAAGTGGAGCAACAACGGGGATTCTCGGCTCACCTGGATTCCCATATGTCTCCGGTGCCCTTAACGGGGGAGGGGCTATGGCAATCCCAAATTTAAGCTTCCACGTTCCTAATCCAATTTCTTGGCTACCTGACTTGGCCAGCGGTAACGTCACGGGACTCGAGTTCCGGCTTCAAGCGGATGTCTTTACCGTTGACACGGCTACCGGGAACTTCACCGCAATTGTTGAAATGGTCCCATTTGCTGGTCATGCGACTTGGAGCGGGATTCTTGGCTCAGGGAACTCTTTAATGGCTGGATCCTCCTCCGGGCCCATTCTCTCCAACGGGCGGTTTATACCGAATGGCAGCAACATCATTATGGAATTGCCTATCGATGCCTCTATTCCCTTTCCAATGGGCATAGTTGGCCGACTTTGGGGGACCATGTACGCCGTAGCAGATACTAGCTTGCCCAATCCACCTGTTCTAGAAACTGCATTGGGACTAGCTCGAGGGATTTGGGACAACTTCACCGTACGCAACGCAGCCCCAGGCAATCCCGTTGGCTTGGCTGCCAGTTTCTCCGGGCAAGGTGCTACGACTGTCGGCCCATGGGGAATCACACTGGACATTTCGAACGCTTTTCAAGTGTCCGATATCATCCTGGCGGACTCCAACGGAACAGCAAATTGGTCCCTATATATACCAACCAACGTTCCAATGTGGAAAAGTGTTTGGCTGCAGGGGGCAATGCCTGGAGCTACAACGAATATCGCAGGAAATTTCACCTACTAGCTAACACCCCTTACAAAGGGGAACTCCATAGGATGAGTGACTTATGCGCGCCCCATCACTCCTCTTCATCGCCTTTCTGAATCTTTCGGCTTGTTGCGCACCCACCCCTCTCAGCACGACTGACCCCAACTGGCGCGAACTAACTGACGGAAGCCATTTGGAAGGCTGGCAAATGGCTGGACCAGGCAACTTTGTAATCGAAGACAACTCTCTCATGGCAACTGGAGGCATGGGTCTTCTCTGGTACTCCAACGAGTCGTTCGAAGATTTTGAGCTGTCTCTAGAATGGAAAGTAGCCTCAGCGGCAAATAACTCGGGTGTATTTGTACGCTTCCCTAATCCAGGGGACGACCCGTGGGTTGCGGTTAACAAAGGCTATGAAATCCAAATTTGTGACACGGCGGCCGAAAAGCACAACACAGGCTCCGTTTATTCCTTCAAGGCACCCTCCGCCATTCCTACAAAACCCGTAGGCGAATGGAACATCATGATTATCCAGGTGGTTGGGCAAGAATATGTTGTCAAGGTGAATGGGACAGAAGTCTGCCGCTACACCGGAGACCGCTCTACAGAGGGCTTCGTAGGACTTCAAAATCATGATGACGAATCCCCTGTCCGTTACCGAAACATCCGAGCGAGGGCAATCAACTAGCTTCACACTTGCAAGACATCACACCTCCCCTTTCTCTCAGCCTAAGAAGCAGGCTGTCAGGAATGATGTTTTTGCAATACGCCATCTGGGGAGCATGGCTCCCCTTGCTTTGGCCTTTTCTAAAGAGACACCGCGAGATGGACGCCGAGCAAATAGGCGACATTTTTGCGATTGGAGCAGTCGGCGCCATCGTGGCTCCCTTCATCGCAGGACAAATCTCTGACCGTTGGTTCGCAACCGAAAAATTCCTTGCCTTCTCGCATCTAGCCGGTGGACTTTTAATTTGGCAACTGGCAAGCCTCGAAAACTACACCGCTTTTCTCGGTTTCTCACTGGCATATTCCCTTTTGTATTCGCCAACAATGCCGCTCACTAATTCTCTTGCCTTCCACCACCTCCCAGATAGAGATCGCGATTTTGGTCAGGTACGAGTTTGGGGGACGTTGGGCTGGATTGCAGCCGGTATCGCCATTGGCCAATGGTTACTTCACCGGCACACTCCAATCGGCGCAGACACAGCTACCGTTTTAGCGACTCAAGCTTCTGGAATGGCCGATGCTTTCAAGCTGTCTGGAGGACTAGGCATCCTAATGGGCATATTCTGCTTTACTCTGCCTCACACGCCACCAAGCCAAGGAAAAAGCGCCAACGCTACTGGCGAAGCCTTGAGTGAGATTAGGCGCCAGCCTCTTTTCACCCTTTTCCTCCTCGCCGTCCCTATTTCGTGTATTCATCAGTTCTATTTCGTACACACTGCGGATTTCCTCGGCGCAATTCAAGCCCAAGCGGGAGAAGCGGGGGAATTCATAAAAAATATCAATTCGATTTTCGGTGTAGGCGGTGCAGGTCTTATGACTATTGGGCAAATGTCGGAAATTGTCGTTTTGAGCTTAATCCCTCTTTTTGTAAAAAGCGCAAGTCGGAAAGCACTCCTCGCCTGCGGTCTAGTCGCTTACGCGGCTCGGATGGCTTTATTCGCCTACGCAGACCAAGTGGGCCTAGGCGGAGTTCTCGCTGGGGTCGCTTTTCACGGACCCGCCTTCGGATTCTTTATATTCCTAGCTTTTATGATTGTGGACGAAGAAGTCTCAAAGGATGTTAAAGCTAGTGCCCAGTCTCTCTTTAACCTAGTCATTGTCGGCATTGGAGTGATTGTTGGCTCAAAAATTGCCACCAAAGCCACTGAATACGCGACTGTGGGCGGTGAAATCTCCTATCGCACCCTTTTCTCCTATCCCATGTGGGCCTCATTGGCCTGCCTTGCTTGGTTGCTCCTCAGCTATCCGAGCAAAAAAACACGCAGAGACACCCCCATATGAGCGACCCTCTCCGAATCGGTTTTATTGGTGGAGGCTTCATCACCCGCTTCCACATCCAATCTCTATTGCAAGTCCGCGACTGCGTAGTCGCGGGAGTTGCCGATATGTCTGAAGAATCTGCAGAGAGCGCTGCTGCACTTGCCAAGTCAATCGGCGTAGGGCCAAATGCTCGGGCTTTCGAATCTAATGAAGCCTTAGCTGCCGACCCAGAAGTTGATGCCATTTGGGTCTGTGCACCTAACCACGCCCGCGTTGAAATCATGCAGGCTATTCGTCAAGGAGCTCAAAAACGTGAACAGCCTCTTAAGGGAATTTGCGCAGAAAAGCCTTTGGCCCGTACCCTAGCGGAAGCTCTTGAAGTTGAGGCTCTCAGCAAAGAAATCGGAGCGCCCACCGGCTACCTTGAGGACATCATCTTCGCCCCTTCACTAGTTCGAGGGCGTGAAGTCCTCTGGCGCCGTGGCGCATCCAATGCGGGGCGACCTTACTTAGCCCGCGCTGCTGAAGAACATGGCGGTCCTCACTCAGCTTGGTTCTGGCAAAAAGAAATCGCAGGAGGAGGTGTCCTGCTCGACATGATGTGCCACAGCATCGAAGCGGCCCGCTGGTTGCTAACGGAGCCCGGAGCCCCTCGTAACTCCCTCACTCCCGTCGAAGTGTCAGCAACCTGCGCAAATCTCAAATGGACTCAACCTAAATACGCCAATGACCTCTCAGAGAGATACGGAGGAGAGGTCGACTGGGCGACCGACCCCACTGAGGATTTCGCCCGGGCTACCGTCAAATGGAAGACCGAAGAAGGGCAAACCCTCTTAACTGAGACCTCTTCTTCTTGGAGCTACGTGGGAGCGGGCTTACGCCATACCTTTCAACTCCTTGGCCCCGAATACTCTCTCGATGTCGACATGGCCGACGCCGGAGTCAAGGTTTTCTTTTCTCGAGAGGTGTCGGGGGACGCGGGAGAAGATCTTGTCGAAAAGCAAAATGCCGAGCAAGGCCAAATGCCTCTCGTCCCTGATGAACCTGCGCATTACGGCTATTCCGGGGAAAACCGCCATTTCGTAGATGCCTTCCTCGGCCGCACAAAGCCTAGGCTGACCTTCCAGGATGGAGTAGAAGTGATGCGCCTTCTAATGGCTGCCTATCAATCTTCCGCTGAAGGGCGAACTGTTGACCCCTCGACACCATCGCTAGAAAGCTATACACCGTTTACATAATTCCCTCGCTAGACTGCTTCTCCTCACACTATGCCTAACTCCTCCCGACGTCATTTCTTAAAAACAACGGCTGCCGCGGCTGGCATTGCTTCCGCTGGAAAACTTCCGGCTGTTGAACCGCCTCTCGTCCCTTCGAACTCGGCAGGGAAACCAGCCCCCCTACCAGGCCCTGATGAGCCTATCCGCATAGGCATCATTGGACCCGGTGGAATGGGAACTGCTCATTGTCACGCCATAATGGGCCTCAACAAGAATGCTCGTGAAAAAGTCGAAATCGTTGCGGTTGCCGATGTCTGCAAACCAAGACTCGACAACGCTCACAAAGTCTGTAGCGAAGGGCAACCCGGAATTACGGTAACCCCGTACCGCAACTACAAAGATTTATTAGCTCGCGAGGATATCCATGGAGTCTTAATCGCCTCACCCGAGCACTGGCACGCACAGCATGCAGCGGACGCTATTCATGCAGGAAAAGATGTTTACTGTGAAAAGCCTATGACTCTGCGCTTAGAGCAGGCCGTAGATTTGCGAAAAATTGTAAAGGATTCAGACAGAGTCTTCACGGTGGGCACTCAACATATCACCCAGAACAAATACCATGCCGCTCGCAAACTCATTCGCGAAGGAGCCATCGGCAAACCTGTTTCGAGCCAAACCTCGTACTGTCGCAACTCCAAGGACGGCGAATGGAATTACTACGGCATTGACCCAACCGTAGTACCTGGCCCCAACCTTGACTGGGCCGAATGGTGCGGCCCAGCAGGGCAAGCTCCTTTCGACACTCTCGTGTACCACCGCTGGCGACGTTATCGCCACTGGTCAACCGGTATTATCGGAGACCTCCTTGTCCATCAGATGACTCCAATGCTTTTTACTCTGGAATTAGGATGGCCCACTCGTGTCGTGGCACAAGGCGAACACATGATTGACATGGATATGGAAAACCACGATCAGGTCCATATGGCGATAGAGTTCGAAGACAAGCACCACATGCAAATACTGGGGTCAACCTGCAACGAATATGGCCTAGAAAAAATGATTCGAGGATATAAGGGAAATATCTTCCTTAACTCTGGAAATTGCGTGCTACGCCCCGAACGCATCTGGTCTGATGAGATTGAAGAGCAAGTTGTTCAATGTGAACCTGTCTCCGATCACGACGAGATGAGGCTCAACTGGCTAAATTGCATTCGAACACGTGAAGAACCTATAGGCAATGTCGATCTGGCAACAAAGGTCATCGTCGGCGTTGATTTAGCCACCCGGTCGATGTGGGGAGGTCGCGCCTTCTGGTTCGACAAGGACCGAATGTGGGCCAGTCCCGCTTAATCCCCGAAGCCAAAGAGGAAACACCTCTTCGCCTTGCAGTAGAGGCGATGGGCACGCGTTTTGAACTTGTTCTCGCCAACCCTTCAGCCAAAGGGATTGGGGAAATGGCTATTGAGCGCATCGTAGAAGAAGACGCCCGTCTTTCCGCATTTCGTAGAGACAGTCTGGTATCGCTAATTAACAGGCAAAGTTGGAAAAACCCTGTAACGGTTGACGGCGAATTCATGGACCTTCTTCTTCTCTGTGAAAAAATCAATAAAGATAGCAACGGCGCTTTTGACCCCACAATTGGGCATCAGATGGCAGCCCTTGGATTTAGAGGGAAAAAGGCCCGCCAAAAAGCGGTGAACTATCGAGAGGGAATAGAAAAAAAAGACACCGCTGTAAATGGTTTCCCTCTCCTTCACCTAAACCCTAAAGAAGGCACCGTGTATTCCGAATCATCCGATCTCAAGCTTGACCTAGGCGCTGTGGGGAAAGGCTGGGCACTCGATATGGCCGCTGAAATTCTAAAAGCAGAAGGAGTCGAAACAGCACTGCTGCACGGAGGAACCTCAACTGTGGTGGCGCTGGGGCACCCACCCAACAACCCAAGTGGATGGAAAATTAAAACACGCAAACTTCATTCTGGGAGCAATGGGGTCGTAAATCTTCGTGATGCGGCGCTATCAGTTTCAGCTTGCGACGGCCGTACAACAAAGTATGGCGATAAAGAAATCGGCCATGTCCTAGACCCCCGTTCAGGTAAACCAGTCCCCGAACCGCGCGCCGCCATAGCAATAGCTAACTCCGCAGCAGTAGCTGACGCTTGGTCTACTGCTCTTTTAGTCCTAGGAGAACCACCTCCTGATATGCCACTGCACATGGCGCAGGTATCCTCCCAATTCAGAACAATGCATAAACCATGAAAGAAATAGACCGGAGAGGGTTCCTTGTACGCACTGGAAGCGGAGCTGCTGCCTTTGCTTTCTCTCCCGTATTAAAGGACATCACTGTGCCCGCCAATAGAGCGGAAATCTTACGCTTGGGTGTAGCAGGAGCCGGGCGCCAAGGCAGAGCTATCTTGGCAGAATTGGCGAAGCTCCCTTCTGCAAAAGTCGTCGCAATTTCCGAGCCAGATGAGCGCAGAATGAAAGCGGGACTTCGCCGAGCCGAGGGAGCTAAGGGCTATGTCTCAGTACAAGAAATGATTTCCGGGGAGGATGATATGGAGGCCGTCGTAGTCGCCACTCCCACACATCTTCACCGTGAGCCTGCCGAAGCAGCCTTGCAGGCTGGATTACATGTCTATTGCGAAGCCCCAATGTGCTCGACGCTCGAAGATGCGCAAGCCCTTTCAAACGCAGCTTCAGACGCGAAGGGAATTTTGGCCGTAGGCTTGCAGGCTCGGACCAATCCCGTCTACAACCTAGCTCGGTCTTTCGTACGAGCCGGGGCACTGAGAGAAACTATCGCGTTACGTGGGCAATGGCACAAAAAAACTTCCTGGCAATTCGGGACTTCCGAAGAGCACAATTGGCGCCTTAACCCTACCGTTTCCCTAGGCCTCCCCGGAGAAGAAGGCTCACACCAGTTCGATACGTTCTCGTGGTATTTAAAGAAGAAACCACTACGCGTGCGCGGAACTGGAGCGGTACGACTTCATCAAGACGGGCGGACCATCCCTGATACTGTCCAATTAGAAATGGAGTATGAAGGAGGCCTGAAACTGCTCTGGGATTCCTCCTTGGCCAGTTCCTTCGAAGGTCGCCACGAACTTTTTCGCGGGTCTCACGCATCGGTCAAAATGGCAGAAGGATTTGGCTGGATGTTCAAGGAGGCTGATGCTCCTACACAAGGGTGGGAGGTCTATGCCTCCCGGCAACGGTTTCATAACGATGAAGGAATAACCCTTATCGCTGATGCAACTCAATTGGCGAAACAAGGCAAGCTGAAAGAAGGTATCGGCCTGCCCCATCCACCAATTTACTACGCCCTTGAAGCTTTCATCGATTCTGCATTGACCGGCAAACCCGCCGCCGCTGGAGCAAGCGAAGGTGTAGCAGCATTAGCTGCCGGCATTGCCGCAAACCAAGCACTCGTCAGTGATGGATGGGTTGAGGTCGCCCGATAGATGATTTCCCCGCTTCGCAAGCTTCCCACAGGAGTGCGAGCAGGCCTGACAGGGTTGGCCCTCACTCTCCTCGGGGGCTACGCAGCTTCTGTCGCTTATATACAGAGCCATCACTCGAAGAAAGATGAAGAACCAGGCCTTTCGATGGACGACCTTGTGGGGGCCTACCATGGGGTTGACCGCGAAGCTCCTCTGCGAGTGGCCCTGGAGAGCGCACATGGGGAAGAGCACCTCCCCGATGAAGCCCTGCGCAAGCTCATGATTAGTTGGCTATCGAGTGAGCGCATCAGCGAAAACTTTGAGAGTGTCGATTTGGGTGAATTCTCTCCAGCAGAAATCCTCGAAATGAACTGCACGCGCTGTCACGCCAAAGGGGCCTCGGAAGGATCCGGGATTGGAAATACATTGCCCCTGGAGTACTGGGAAGATGTCCGAAGGGCAGCATTCCCCAAAAGACTCGACCCCGTTCCTATCGAGATCCTCACCATTAGTACACATGCGCACGCCCTAACCCTGCCTCTAGTAGCCCTCCTGGCAGGAGTTGGCTTACTCCTTACTCGTTGGTCCCGACGCTTTCAATCCCAAGTGTTCGCTGCAATGGGAGTCGGGCTGTTCCTAGACATTGCAGGATGGTGGTTTGCGCGAGCAAGTGAAATTGGGGTGCTAGTGTTGCTAGCCGCCGGAGCAGCGTTTGGCCTAGCTTTCGTTACCGCTCTATGTGCAATCCTTGCAGATATCTGGCTCCCCGTGTCAAGCAAACAACGCGAATCGCAAGCTACATCAAACCCATCTCAAGGCGAGCCGCTTCGCTAAGTTTTTCGACGGACCAAGGGGGATCCCACACTAAGTCAACTCGAACAGCTTCAATCCCCTCAAGCGCAGCAACTTTTGTCTCTACCTCCTTCGGCAGAGATTCAGCAACTGGACAGGCAGGAGTCGTAAGGGTCATCTCAATGGAAACGTCAGCGCCATCTACCTCTATGCCGTAGATTAAACCCATTGAGTAAATATCAACTGGGATTTCGGGATCGCGGATAGTTTTAAGAACCGCAATGATTGCTTCTTTCTGCTGCTCGAGAGTCATACTTTCTCCTCGGTCGAAATAGATCCTTTGTGTCCTTCTAATGCCGCTTTGGCTGTGTGCCAAGCTAAGACTGCACACTTCACGCGAGCGGGAAAAGCAGCAACCCCGCCAAATGCTGCTAATTTCCCAAGCTCTAGCACAGAATCAGACTCAACCCCGGTTACGAGAGCCTGAAAAACAGCAAAGACCTCCTGGAATTCGCCACGAGTCATACCCCGAATCGTTTCCGTCATTACAGAAGCCGAAGCTTTTGAAATAGCGCATCCATCGCCCTCGAAAGCGACCTCCGCTATTTGATCTTTTTCGAATCGCATCTGAACAACCAAATGGTCCCCACACAAAGGATTCCTCCCTTCAATCTCAGAATCGGGATTCTCTAATTTCCCGAAGTTGCGCGGAGATTTGTAATGGTCAAGAATCATTTCTTGGTAAAGGTCTTCAACACCACTCACGCGAACACCCCCACAACTTTTTCGACTCCCGCTTGAAGGGAATCTATCTCTTCCAGGGTATTGTAAAGACCAAAGGAGGCGCGCACTGTCGCAGGAATCCCAAGTCGATCCATAAGCGGCTGAGCGCAATGATGGCCCGTACGAACAGCAATGCCCTCCTGGTCCAGCAAGGTCCCCACATCGTGAGGGTGAACCCCATCAATAACGAAAGAAACCGCGCCTACTCGTTTCGATTTTTCACCCATTAGGCGGACACCCTTAATCTCAGCGAGAGACTCTGCAGCTTTATTAACAAGCAAAGCTTCGTGCTCGGCGATTGCCGACAACCCGGCTTCTTCGATAAACACTGATGCCGCTCCCAATCCAATGGCACCAGCAACATTAGGAGTTCCGGCCTCAAAACGGAAAGGTGGCTCCGCAAAGGTTGTGCCTTCAATAGAGACCGAACGAATCATGTCACCGCCTCCCTGCCACGGAGGCATACCCGCTAAGTGCTCAATCTTGCCCCACAAAACGCCAATGCCGGAAGGCCCATACATCTTATGCCCAGAAAGAGCATAAAAATCAGCGCCTAAATCCTCGACATCAATCGCAATATGAGGAGATGCTTGGGCACCGTCGACTAAGGCTAAAGCTCCGAATTCATGAGCCATGGCAACCATCTCTTGGACAGGATTAATTGTCCCCAAAGCATTGGAGACATGCCCAAAAGCGAAAATTTTGACCTCACCAGAGCTAAGAATCTCATGAGCAACTTTCAGGTCGAGAGTCCCATTCATCAGGACTGGCACCCACTCAACCTGCGCGCCTACCCGCTCACAAACCAGCTGCCAAGGAACAATATTGGAATGATGATCTAACTCTGTAACGAGTACCTTGTCCCCTCTCTTGATATTCGTGTCGCCCCAGGAGTGCGCCACTAAATTGATGGCCTCCGTTGCGCCACGAACAAAGATGACCTCTTCCGAAGAACTTGCATTTATGAACCTAGCCATCTTCCGCCGGGCCTCTTCAAAAGAAGCTGTAGCCCGAAGGCTAAGAGCATGAACTCCTCGATGAACATTGGAGCAATCAATGCGCTGAGCATAGTCAACAGCAGCAAGCACCGCTTCCGGCTTCTGCGTAGTTGCCGCGTTGTCCAAGTAGATTAATTCCTTGCCGTTAATGACCTGGTCAAGACCTGGGAAATCCGCACGCCAACGACTCACGCTGGCACCTCAACGCGTGCATCAAAATCTAGATTTTCCTCTCCGGCCAGCCAGCTCGCTAGCATGCGGTCAACCCGGCAACGCAAATCAAAAACAGGGATTTTATCGGCAACAGCACCAGCGAAAGCGAAGACCAAGATGCGCCGAGCCTCTTCTCTGCCGACACCACGAGATTGAAGATAAAACAGGGCCGCTTCATCGAGCTCGCCAATAGTCGCACCGTGACTACAAATAACATCGTCAGCAAGAATTTCGAGCTGTGGCTTCGCATCTGCTCGAGCTTTGGAAGAAAGAAGTAGATTCCGGTTTGACTGATGCGCTTCAGTTTTTTGAGCATCTTGTCGGACTCGAACTTTACCTTGAAAAATGCCCCGTGCTTCACCATCAAGAATCCCTCGATAAGCCTCATTGCTCGTGCACATTGGGACCGCATGATCGACAAAAGTGTGGTGATCAAGGTGGCGATTGCCGCCACCAACGTAAAGACCATCTAACTGCGCATGAGCACCCTCACCAGCTAACAGAACCTCAATCTCAGTACGACTCCAAAAACCACCTAGGCCAACCACATGCGAATGAAAACGGCTACTCGCCTGCTGAGTAGCTCTTACTAGGCCCCAGTGAAAAGCCCCCAGCCCTTCTTCTTGAATGCGGCAATGGACTACCTCGGCTTTCTCTGCGAGACACACCTCTGTGACCGCACCAGTCAATGAAGCACCTCCTCCTCGGCCTGCATATGTTTCGACAATCGAAGCTCGGCTGTCTTCCCCCGCAGTAATAATCATTCTAGGGAAACTAGCTGGGGGCCCATCAGCACCAGTCGAAATGTGTATGAGATGAAGAGGGCCCTCAAGAACTGCTCCGGGCGCAAGGTTCAGCCATAGACCATCGTGAAAAAAAGCATCTGCCAGCGCCAAGAAAGAGCTCTCGGGAGATCCAGGGAGCTTGGTTAAAAGCTCTGCCATCGCAGACGGATTCTCTTGAGCAAGTCGGGCTAAAGAAACAATCTCGACACCTTCTGGGAGCTGGCCCGTTCTGTCGTATTTCGGACAGTGCCGCCCATTGATGAAAACTAATTGAGACGGAGCATCGCCAGCCAGAAATATCGGCGAGAAATGCTCATCATCCAAGACGGCACTACCCGGCGACCACGGAGAAATAAACTCCGCCTTAGCTAATGGCGAAGCATCGGTCCAATGCCAAGATTCATTAGCACGAGTAGGCCAACCCAATGCCTCGAACCGGGAAAAACCTTCCTGGCGATAGCGATCAAGTGCCGGACACGCAGTCTGGGGACAATCGGCGAAAGCCTCGGTAATTCTGAGTCGATTCATGTTAGTCGACTGCCGCTTCAGCCTCATCTAGCCAGCCATAACCCTTATCCTCCAGTTGGAGTGCAAGCTCTCCGCCACCCGAACGAACAATAACCCCTTTAGAGAGGACATGGACCCTGTCCGGGACCACATGGTCAAGTAGTCGCTGATAATGGGTAATCATGAGCACTGATTTTTCCGGACAACGCAAAGCATTGACACCTGAAGCCACGACTTTCAAAGCGTCAATGTCAAGGCCAGAATCCGTTTCATCGAGAATCGCCAAATCAGGGTTCAATATGGCCATTTGGAGAATTTCATTGCGTTTCTTCTCTCCTCCTGAAAACCCCTCGTTCACTGAGCGATTGAGAAGCTCTTCGGTAATACCGAGATCTACCATTTTCTCTCGCACTAGATTCAGGAAATCCATCGCGTCCACTTCGGGTTCCTCGGCAACGCGGTGGCGCGCATTAAGCGCAGCCCGCAGAAAGTAGGCATTACTTACTCCTGGGATTTCCACCGGATACTGGAATGCTAAAAACACGCCGGCGCAGGCGCGTTCTTCTGGCTCCAGCTCGAGAAGGCTAGAGCCGCGATACCTAATTGTTCCAGCAGTAATTTCATATCCAGGTCTACCGGCAAGGACATTCGCGAGAGTGCTCTTGCCCGATCCATTCGGGCCCATAACAGCATGGACTTCGCCAGCAGGCATCTCTAAATCAAGGCCCTTCAAAATTGGCGTGCCGCCAACTTCAACACACAAGCCTTCTATTGACAGCAAACTCATCCGACCGCCCCCTCAAGGCTTACACCCAAAAGCTTCCGAGCTTCTACCGCGAATTCCATCGGAAGCTCTCGAAACACTTCCTTGCAAAAGCCATTAACAATCATGCTCACTGCATCCTCTTCAGGTATTCCACGTTGCCGGCAATAAAACAATTGGTCCTCTCCTATTTTCGACGTTGTCGCTTCATGCTCAACAGTGGCAGAAGGGTTGCGAACTTCAAAGTAGGGAACCGTATGGGCACCGCAACGATCTCCGACCAACATTGAATCACACTGTGACCAGTTTCTAGCGTTTGTGGCCCCTGGCATTACTTTGACAAGGCCGCGGTAGGTGTTCTGGCTACCCCCTGCTGAAATACCCTTGCTCACAATTGTGCTGCTTGTATCTCGACCTATATGAATCATTTTTGTGCCGGTATCAGCTTGCTGGCGGCGGTTAGTTAAAGCTACTGAGTGAAACGCTCCGGAGGAACCATCCCCTTGCAAAATACACGAGGGATATTTCCAAGTAATGGCAGATCCCGTCTCTACCTGAGTCCATGAAATCCTTGAACGAGCGCCAGCGCATTTCCCTCGCTTCGTCACAAAGTTGAAAATTCCACCTCGCCCCTCCTCGTCGCCCGGATACCAGTTTTGTACCGTCGCATACTTAATTTCGGCATCGTCCAAGGCCACTAATTCAACTACAGCAGCATGCAATTGGTTCTCATCGCGCATTGGCGCAGTACAGCCTTCTAGATAGCTGACATAAGAACCTTTGTCCGCTACAACTAAAGTGCGCTCAAATTGCCCCGTGTTAGCCGCATTAATGCGGAAATAAGTAGATAAATCCATAGGGCAACGAACACCCTCAGGAATGTAGACGAAAGATCCGTCGCTAAAAACCGCAGAGTTAAGTGCTGAATAAAAATTATCGCTAGCTGGAACAACAGAACCAAGCCACTTTTGCACTAGATCAGAATGTTCACGAACAGCCTCAGAAAACGAACAAAAGATAATGCCTAAATCCGACAACTTTTCTTTAAAAGTAGTCGCGACCGAAACGCTGTCAAAAACTGCGTCTACGGCCACACCTGCCAGAGCCTGTTGCTCCGCCAAAGGGATTCCCAACTTCTCGTACGTCGCAAGGATCTCAGGATCAACCTCATCCAAACTCTTAGGACCATCCTCTGCGCTCTTGGGGGCGGACCAATAAGAAATTCCTTGGAAATCGATTGGCTCGTAATCAACAGAAGCCCAACGAGGCTCCGACATATCCTGCCAATTCCGAAACGCCTTAAGCCTCCAGTTTAAAAGCCATTCGGGCTCACCTTTCCGAGACGATATTTCCCGCACAACAGATTCATCAAGGCCAGGGGCTAAAGTTTCAGATTCGATTTCCGTAACAAAACCCTCTGAGTATTCACGCGAAACTAAATCTTGTATGCGCTCTTCAGTCATAATCAAACCGCAATGGCCGACCCGGCCATTTCTGCAAGGGTTACGTCATCAAGAGCTCGCCTAACAATTTCATCAAGGCGACGTGCGGGCGTTCGCACTGGACAAGAGTCTTCAATGTCACAGTCTGAATCCACGCCATCAGAACACTCTGTAAAACCAATTGGACCCTCAACGGCAGAAACAATTTCAATCACAGAAATATTCGAAGCCGGGCGACTGAGCATGTAGCCGCCATGAGCGCCACGATGAGATTTCAACAACCCCTCTCGCGCTAAAAGCTTCATGACCTTACTAACTGTTGGGTGAGTCAAGCCCGTGGATTGAGCAATCTCCCGAGCAGACAGAACCGTGGCCTCAAACTGTCTGGCAAAACAAGACAGAACTACTAGGCCGTAATCGGCTTGGCGAGTCAAACGAAGCATAGGGAAACTCCCCCAACAAAGGGGCAATGCTAAATAGGACGGAAATTGTACTGTTTCTGGGGTTTTCCTGCTAACTACGCTCCAGAATTTGGACGCTGCGCTGCGGGAAGGGTATTTGAACACCAGCCTCAGAGAATGCCTCGTAAACAGCAGTATTCAACGCATCAAGAGCCCGTCCTCGCAAAGAGGGCTCAGCCACCCAAACGAGCAGCTCGAACGAAAGGCTAGATTCACCAAAAGCGCGGAAGCGAACTCGAGGCTCAGGGCTTTCTAGCGCTAACGCCTCAGCGGCGGCCACTTGCGCCAGAATCTCACGCACTTGGTCAAGATTGGAATCATAGGCAACCCCGACTTTAACTCTCACGCGCTGCCGGGGGGCCGGGCCTCCCGTTTCGTTCACAATTTTCGCATTGCCCAAAATTCCGTTCGGGATTGTGACTTCGACATCATCGCGAGTAAGAATCCGCGTACTTCGTAAACCAATGTGAACAACTTCCCCACGCTCACCGCTATCGAGCAATATGTAGTCACCCACCCGAAAAGGCGCATCCGCGATAATAAAAATGCCACTAAAAAGATTAGCCAGTGAATCCTTAGCAGCAAAACTCACGGCCAGGCCAAGGATTCCAGCCGAAGCCACCCAGCCAGTCGCATCCCATTCCCAAACTCCAATGAGAACATAAAAGGCCAAAGCAACCACCACGAGCTTGGCTACGTTGTCGAATAAAGGATAGGTAGTAGGCTCCACCACCTTCATTCGCGCCTTGTCGCTACTCGCAGCTTTCATTAATAGGCCAGACAATTTCAAAAAGAAAACCGTCCATACAAAAACCGCCAGAGTCAGAAGCATTCGCTGAACAGTAATCCAAGCTTCCTGCCCGACATCTAATGAAAGGACGGCAACCCCTAAGCCAAAAAGCAAAACGGTTTTCACCACTGGCCCATGGAAAAGAGCCACGATCTTGTCATCCAGGTCAGTGCGAGTTTTAGACGTCAACTTTTTAAGCGAACCTGTAATTCCCCAATCAGCGACCTTCGCCAATATGAAGAAAGATCCCAAGACAAGACACACCTCCACCGCTGGATACTCCAGTATCCGTATTAACCAAGAAGGTAGCTGCCCAAATAGTTTCGTGCCGATTCCTACCACTGTTGAGGGTTCTTGCATGCACCCAGAATAAGAAAAGGGAAAGGGCCGACGCCAGGAAGACGTCGACCCAAAGGAGGTTATATGCCGAAAAAGGACTAGGACCGAAGGAGGAAATCCTCGAGGTCCGATCGGAAGTCGGAAAGGCCATAGGCCTCATCGCAAAGAGTCAAGTAAATCATTCGCTCCAGCTCACGAGGCGCCTTGGAGTTAACTTCCTGCGGGCGAGGGTAGGCGAGATACAGGGAGCGATCTAAATCACGTGCTTCTTGATTCGCGGATTTTTCCTCAGCACCGGACCAATGGAAAGGTGCTTTTTCGAAAGGCAAAGATCCGCAAAGAAGTTCATAGAGAATAATTCCTAAGCTTTGAGTGTCACCTTTGGCATCGCGACGCAGAAAAGGGTTGTACCAAGGAGTGGCTACAACTTCATCTGACCGACCAGTCGAAGGAGCTGGATCAATCAATATCACCTCTTCGGTGGGAGTAACCAGGATGTTTTCAGGCTTAACATCACCGTGACAGGCCCAACCCATCCGCACGGTCCTTTCTAAGGTGCGAGCTACGTCAAGAAGCCAGCCAAGCTTGACTCCTTCTCGATTGCGAATCTTATCCCGCAAAGTA